>DASYTA010000693.1:0-3408 GCA_036002745.1 Cyclobacteriaceae bacterium
GCCTGGTGAAATAAAATTTATAAAGTCTCGTGGCCGAGAGGATAGGTGGAGCTCTGCAAAAGCTTTTACAGCGGTTCGAATCCGCTCGAGACGTCTGGCCAAACACGAACTTGTTCTTGCTTTAAATCGTTTGCCAAGGAGTTGCTAACTTGCATTCAATTTAACAGGAAGAGTTATGGCTTACTTATTTGATTCTTTCGAAGGCTGGAAGAAATATTGTTTGGATAACAAATTTTCTCTCGCCGAAGCCGTGCAAGAGTACGAGCACGAGCAAAAAGGTCGCTCTGTGGAAGAAGTGAGCGATGGCTTGATGAAAGCGTGGAAGGTTATGAAAGAAGCCGTTCACACGGGATTGGAAGAAGACATGACTTCGCGCTCGGGCATGATCAACAACGGAGCAAAGAAAGTTTATCGATACCCTAAGGCAGTCTTATCTGTAGAATTTCAACGACTGATTTCACGTGCACTCGCCGCGAAAGAAGTAAACTCATGCATGGGTCGTGTGGTGGCCGCGCCAACGGCAGGTGCGAGTGGCATAATGCCAGGTGTATTATTCACACTGCAAGAAATCCATCACATCGATGACAAAAAAATTATAGAAGCCATGATGGTGGCGGCAGGCATTGCAATAATCATTGAACAAAAGGCATCAATAGCCGGAGCAGTAGGTGGATGCCAGGCAGAAACTGGCACAGCAGCTGCGATGGGTGCAGGTGCGATTGTTTATTGTCTTGATGGAAATATTGATCAGGTGTTTAATGCTGTGGCAATCACTATCCAATGTATGTTGGGCCTGGTTTGTGACCCTGTTGCCGGCCTCGTTGAAATTCCTTGTGTAGTGCGCAATGCCAGTGCTGCTGCGATTGCCAACAGTTCTGCACAAATTGCTTTGGCTGACGTGAGCAGCGTGATTCCTGTTGATGAAGTGATCGAAGCAATGGGCGAGATTGGCGCCAGCATGGAAACACGTTACAAAGAAACCGCTCTCGGTGGATTAGCGGCTACCAAAACTGGACAAGCAATTGCTAAGAAAGTTTTGATCAGAGATATTGAGGTGCTGCCGGATGAACAGAGTTAATACGATTTAGATTACTTCAAAATCTCCGGTACTGCTACTCGGCCAAGAAGATAAACGATGCCTGTAAATACAAATGCCCAGAATATAGAGCTGATCAGCATGTATATTAAAATTTTTTTCTTCGAGTTAGTTAAGCTCACCGCAATGATAGTGCCGCCAATCGGAGTGAGAAACACTGGAGTAAGAAAAGCAACACCACCTAGCCCATATTTAGCGATGAACCCACTAAATCGACTTTTCTGCTTTTCCGAATTTTGATCTCCATCCTTCTTTTGAAAAAATCGCTTTAGTAATACGTAGCGAAGCCATTCTCCAAAAAAAGTAAAGGCAACAACGCTCATCATCATACCGCTGATGGTGGCGATTACCGTGGTGATAAAATGAAGTTTCAATCCGTAGCCCTCCAATGGCCCAAGAATAAACTTAAGCGAGCTGGATAAAAACACGGGGATTGCTTTTAGGATTTCTTCAACCATTGACAAATCGGATCAACATCACAACAAAATCGATTTAGAAGGGTAATTTTGTGAAAATATAAAGGAAAGTTTTGAAGAAAAATAAAAAACCAGAAAGCTCTTTTCAATTGTTGAAAGAGCTTTGCGAAATTCACGCGCCTTCAGGGCATGAAGAACCTGTTAAGAATTTTTTACTGAATTATATCAAAAAGGAAAAGAAGCATTGGCTTAGGCAACCAGAAATCATTGAAGGCAAAGAATTTCAGGATTGCCTTATTTTAAAATTTGGTAAGCCGCGCACTGCCATCTTTGCACACATGGATACCGTTGGCTTTTCTGTTCGTTATTTTAATCAACTAGTTTCGATTGGTAGTCCGCATGCAGAAGCTGGAGCAAAATTAGTTGGTAGTGATCACCTTGGTCCTATTGAATGCGAATTGGAATATGACAAAGATGATCACGCGTTTTATAGATTCGGACGATCAATCGAACGTGGAACGACACTAACGTATAAAATTGATTTTCGTGAATCGAAAGATTTTATTCAAACTCCTTATTTGGATAATCGATTAGGAATTTACAATGCAATGAAAGTAGCGGAGACATTGAAAGATGGCGTCATTGTTTTTAGTTGCTGGGAAGAACATGGAGGTGGATCAGTAGGATATTTAGCGGAATACATTTACAAAAAATGGAAAGTAAGGCAAGCACTTATATCTGATATTACATGGGTGTCAGACGGAGTAGAGCACGGCAAAGGTGTGGCTATTTCGTTGCGCGATAGAAACATTCCGCGCAGAAGTTTTGTCAATCAAATTATTGCCATCGCAGAAAAAAGTAGAATTCAATATCAATTAGAAGTTGAAGGCTCTGGTTCGAGCGATGGAGGAGAGCTTCAGCGCGGGCCATTGTCGATTGATTGGTGTTTTGTGGGAGCACCCGAACATGGTGCACACACACCGCATGAAAAAGTGCACAAAAAAGATATTGAAACGATGATAGATATTTACAAAGTACTAATGATGAAATTGTAAAGCCTTTTATTGAACAAAATTCACGGGCAATTTCATTTTTTCTGAAATGTTTCTGTTAAAGTGTTTTGCTGGTTTCCAATCGGGCATATCTTCCACAGCTTTTATTGCTATTTTATCAAATTCCTCTTGAAAGGGTTGAACGACTGTTATGTCTTTTATTTTCCCTTTAGTATCAACTGTGAATTCCACAACTACTCTAACCTTCCCATCGTGTGTAAGTCGGTAATTTGCTGGCCAACTTTTTTTTCTTGCCATATAATTCAGAAATTTTTTTTGACCGCCCGGAAATTCAGGTTTGTGTAACTCCACATCGCAATCATTTTGTTTGGCGCCAGTTTCATCGAAACATTTCTTGCCTGCTATGTCACCAAAAACGTAATTAATTTCTGCCGACTTATTTCCGTTCTCATGATAATAAATCCAAACTCCATTTTTTTTTAAGCCTTTTGAGTACATACCTATGGCGGATGTTAATTTATTCTCGAAATAGCTCGTGTAGCCACCTTGTTGACTCCCAAGACTGTCGAGGTTCATCGTTGCTTTTAATTCGCCATTTTGAAACCAGGAATATGCATTTCCAATAATAGCATCCTGCAAATAATACGTTGAGTCTTTCTTCTTCCCATCTTCATAAAAGCTTAGCACCAAGCCATTCTTTTTTCCATTTTTAAAAAAGACCTTGCTAGATATTTTTCCATTGACATGGAAATAGGTAAACCAACCTTCTTTATAGCCGTCTTTTAAATAGCCATCCATTTGCAGTGTTTTTTCAGGAATGTAAAAATCATTTCTATGCCAGACGGTGTCTTCTTTAACTTGGATAGAGTAGTACCTTGCTATG
>DASYTA010000694.1:0-1775 GCA_036002745.1 Cyclobacteriaceae bacterium
CGAAGCAGTGAATTTGTTGTGAAAGTTTCTTATCAATTGAATTTTAAAAAGTAATTGAGTGATGAAAAAAATATATTCTTTTTTGCTTGTACTTTTCTTTGTAGCAAAGTCATACGCTCAAACTACCAATCACCAGGTATATGCTGTTTTCGTGATGAGTATCGCCAAATATTCTTCATGGCCTGAAACGGAAGCAAAGGATTTTAAAATCACGGTGTTTGGAAAATCAAAAGTGTTCGATGAATTAAACAAAGCTACCGCTAACAAAGACGTTCATGGAAAGAAAGTCGTGGTGACGCAAGCCGAGGATGTTCAAAGCATCAGCGATGCACAGATTATTTATTTGTCGGATGGGAAAAGTAGTCAGCTTGCCGAATTGCAAAAATTCTTCAGTGGAAAACCTGTGATGATCATCGCTGAGCGCGAAGGTCTGTTTAAAAAGGGAGCGAGCTTTAGTTTTGTGGTGCTCGACAACAACACGCTGCGTTTTGATATCAACAAAAAGGAGTCAGAGGCTCATCAAATAAAAATTTCGCAAAGTCTCAGCGCTCTCGCCAACGAAGTGATTTAATTTTCCAATTCCCTTATCTCAAAATCTTTTCCTTTTCCGAATTTGTATAAGTCTTTAAGGCGGTAACGCTCCAGCGTTAAAAGATCTTTTACAGCAAAGTCATTGCCCACGACTTGCTCAATAACGAATTCATTAGTGTCGCCAAAATTGATAAGTCGGTATTTTTTACCAACTCGGAGTGAACTAAGCGCAAGACCTTTCATTCAAATTAATACGAGATGAGAAACAAATCTAAGGTCAATCGGGTTGATTTTTCTACCGGCTTCAACAAAAATCCATATTTTTAATTGTATAAGTTAAAATACTACGGTTAAAGGCGTGACTTTATCATGGTCGTTTGATTAATAAGTTACGTTGAAAGGATATAAGAATGTTAGCAAACAAAAAGGTATTCTAAATTAATAATCCGGTCTGGCGATGTCAGAAGAGGAAATACGACAGGAGTATGGGATGGTTGATCGATCAAAGAAAGATCCTTCTGCCTTCGCGCCGTTGTACGAAAAATATTTTGATCGGATTTTTAATTTCATTTACACGCAGACTGATGATGAGGACTTGACGGCTGATTTGTGTTCTCAAACTTTTTTAATAGCACTAGGTAATGTTCACAAGTTTGAATTTCGTGGAGTTCCTGTTTCCGCTTGGTTTTATAAAATAGCAAGCAACGAAGTCAATAAGCACTATCGAAAGATCAAGTCGCAGAAAACTTACAGTTTGGAAGAAGTGCGTTTACGTGAATTGTTTTCACGAGAGGAGGAAGATTATTCGGAAGAGATACTCATTAAATTACTTAATCTGATGAAAGAGCTTCCATCGGACATGCTGGAAGTTTTGCAGTTGCGATTCTTTGAAGACAAGGACTTTAAGGAAATTGCATTTATTCTCGACATCACAGAAAGTGGCGCAAAAATGCGCACATACAGAGCTTTAGATAGACTTCGAAAAGATTTTAACGTTAAAATCAAGTACGATGGCAGGCAATGAAATAAAGTTGAGAAAACGTTTGATCGATGAAACTACGCTGGAGCGTCATCGCAACTATTCACTTTTGCTGAAACAACACCGGCGAGCGAAGCGCTTCAAAAGAACTAAACTGTTTTTTATTTATTCTCTTCTGATTGCGGTGGTAATTACCTTATTACTGCTATTGGTTTCCTACTTTCTTGTGCGACTTGAAAGAGAGAGAGAACTAAGAGAGAAAGGG
>DASYTA010000695.1:0-9678 GCA_036002745.1 Cyclobacteriaceae bacterium
ACGCGGACCATCAACATTAACTGCAGCAGAAAGAGAATTAATCGCCACGATTGTTTCTTATGGCAATGAATGCCGATTCTGTACAGCAGCGCATACAGCGGCTGCTGATGTATTGTTAGGTGAGTGCGAAACTACCGGGAAAATAAAAGAAAACATTTCCACAGCACCGGTCAGTGCAAAAATGAAAGCCTTGCTCACCATCGCATCGCAAGTGCAAAAGAGCGGCAAGGCAGTTACTAATAAATCCATTGAAAAAGCAAAGGCTGTAGGAGCAACCGACATCGAAATTCACGATACGGTTTTAATCGCTGCTCTGTTTTGCTTGTACAACCGATATGTAGACGGCCTATCAACTGTCACGCCAACTGATCCGAATTTTTACAAAGGATTAGCTGAACGAATTTCAAAAGGTTATCAGCGTCAGCCGCAAGGCTATGATCACCTCAAGAAAAAATAGTCTTAAAGTAAATTATAAACCTAAACCAGAAACCATGAGAAAACTTTTACTAGTAGTGTTGTTACATTTTTCATTTCAAGTCTACTCGCAGGAAACAACACTTAAAGGAACAATCACTGATAAAGAAACAAAAGAGCCTATAGCTGGCGCTACAATCGCTCTCAAAGGAAAACTCACCGGCACCGTATCCGATGCCAACGGAAATTTCTCTTTGAATACATCTTCGAAACCACCCTTTGTTTTGGTCATCTCCAATGTTGGCTTTCAAAAACAGGAAATTGAAATCACTGATGCCGCTCAATCCTTATCTGTGAATCTGGCACAAAGAAGTGAATTGTTGGATGAGACAGTAATTACAGCTTCCCGTGTAGAAGAAAGCATCTTGAAGTCGCCGGTAAGTATTGAAAAAATGGATTCAAAAACTATTCGCGAAACTCCTTCTATCAATTTCTATGAAGGCTTACAAAACATTAAATCGGTGGAAATGGTGACCAGCGGATTAACATTCAAACAAATCAATACAAGAGGATTTAATAGTACGGGCAATCAGCGATTTCTTCAATTAGTTGATGGTGTTGATAACCAAACACCGGGTTTAAACTTTGCTGTAGGCAACCTCTTTGGCTCATCAGATTTGGATATGGAAAGCGTAGAGCTAATTCCAGGATCAGCTTCCGCGCTCTATGGTCCAGTAGCTTTTAATGGTGTGTTGATGATGCGCACAAAAAACCCTTTTCAATATCAAGGGCTAAGTGCTCAAGTTAAGACGGGCGTCAATCACATCAATGAAAAATATGCGAGCCCTACCCCCTTATATGACTTAGCTATTCGGTATGCAAAAGTCATAAACAACCGTCTTGCTTTTAAAGTTAATACTTCCTACTTCACCGGCCTTGATTGGTACGCCACCAACTACACAGATGTAGATGCAGGAACACCTGTTGACCAGCGCGGGGATAAAAATCCTTCGAGAGATGCTTTGAATATTTATGGTGACGAAGTGGTTCAGACTTTGCCTGGCGCAGGACGTGTATCAAGAACTGGATACGAAGAACGCGACCTGATGAACTACAATACTTACAGTTTTAAAGCAAACGGTGCTCTTCATTACCGCATCGGTAACAACTTAGAACTTATCTATCAGTACAACTATAACCAAGGACGTGCAGCATACACTGGTAGCAACCGTTTCCAACTCAACAATTTTAATTTTCAACAGCATAAGATCGAAGCGCGTGGCAGCAATTATTTTGTAAGGGCTTACGCCAACTTGGAAAGTACAGGGCAATCATACAATGCACGAGGCCTTGGGCAGCTCATCGACAGAACATGGGTGCAAGACTTGAGTGGAAATGTGGTGAGTGCGGATCAGGCTGATAATATGTGGTTCACCCGTTATGGAGCTGCTTTTAATGGAAGTATTAGTGGTGTAACTAGTGGTTATCATGACGCAGCAAGAGCATTTGCTGATCAGGGAAGGTTTTTACCAGGATCCGCAGATTTTAATACTCAAAAAGACAGGCTCATTGCTACAACAGGTCTCAATGGCGCTGGCATCATCAGCCACAGCAAGTTTTATCATGCAGAAGGACAATATGATTTTAGCAACAAAATAAAAATTTTCGATTTATTGGCTGGTGGCAACTTCAGGATGTACGATATGTCAACATCAGGTACGTTACTTGATGACCTCAATCAAACTATCACTATCAAAGAAGGTGGAGCATTCGTTCAGGCTGCTAAACGATTGCTGAGCGATAAGCTGAAAATCATGGGATCGATCCGATTTGATAAAAACCAAAATTTTGATGGACGATTCACACCAAGAGCTGCCGCGGTTTACACCGTTGGGAATCATAACTTCAGAGCGTCATTCCAAACAGGATTTCGCAATCCTACCCCCACCGATCAATACATTAAGTTGAATGCAGGTGTCATCACCATTCTAGGTGGTGTACCTGACAACAGCAAAGGAATGAATGTGTATGAAAATTCATTTACGTCTACATCCCTTGGTCCTTTCTATGGTGCAACTCAGGCGTTAGTTACTGGTGGCACGCCTCCACCTCAAGCTGTTCTGCAAACAAAAGATTTGTTAGTGAAATCAGATGCTGCGTACATCAAACCTGAGCAAGTGCAGACCTTTGAAGTAGGTTACAAAGGCTTATTGGGGAACAATGTTCTGGTGGATGTCAATTACTTCTATAGCAGCTACACCAATTTCATTTTAAACCAAGTGGTGATGCAACCGCAAAATCCCGTGCAGCTTCCTGACGGGTCAATCAACCCTGCCGCTGCAATGGATTTGTTAACCGGCAATAGTCGCTTATATCAACTTTATACAAATGCTAGTGATCGCGTTACTACACAAGGATATACAGCGGGCATCACTTATTTATTACCAAAAAAATATTCAGTGGGAGGTAATATCACGTGGGCTGATTTTAACTTGCAAAATGCAAACCCGAATAACATCCCAGCATTTAATACACCCAAATACAGAACAACTGTAACATTTGGCAACAGCGCCTTAACAAAAAATGTAGGATTTAATGTTGCGTGGAGATGGCAAGACGCTTTCGATTGGACAAGTTCATTCAATCAATTGAGACCAGGAAGAATTGATGCTTACTCCATTGTAGATGCGCAGGTAAGCTATAAAGTGCTTCCAATGAAATCTATAGTTAAGCTTGGAGCTAACAATATATTTAATACACAGGTCTATCAAGCTTACGGCTCTCCGTCCATTGGAGCAATTTATTATGTATCCATCACGTTCGATCAATTGCTTCGCTAATCATGGAAGCAAGAATAGCCTCAACTGAAGTAAGCACTGAAAAAATCAGTGCTTACCTCTGGTTGACTTTTGCAATTTGTTTTTTGGGTAATGTGCTTGCGGGCATGGCATCTACACTGATGTCAGTTTATCTGCCAGTGGTTGTAAAAGACTTGGTGGGTTCAGTAAATGAATCAGAACTAAGTCAGATGAGCGCTTATATCAATGCGTTGTACTTTGTTGGTTGGGCGATCGGCGGATTAACCTGGGGATTCATCAGCGATCGAATTGGGAGAGCAAAATCTCTGGCACTCGCTGTGTGCATGTACGGACTCTTTACCTTTTTGAAAGGTATAGCTCCTTCATTCGAATGGATTTTTGTCTTTCAATTTTTCTGCGGCTTTGGTGTTGGAGGCGTGCTCGTGATAAACACCACGCTTCTTTCGGAAGTTTGGCCTGAAAGAACGCGTGCTGTATTTATTGGCCTGCTATCGATTGGATTTCCAGTTGGCATATTTTCTTCTGGTGTTGTCAATTTCATTGTATCAGGATGGCGCCAAGGTTTCATGGTTGGCGCTGTGCCTTTCGCATTGGGTATAATCTCCTTTTTGGTTTTAAAAGAATCTGAAAAGTGGAAGGCAGCTCAATCAAACTCAGAAAAAAAATCAGATAATATAGGTGAACATAAAAATTCACTTATCAGGGGCATCATCATTTTTGGTTCGATGCTAATCGGCTTGTGGGCTATCTTTTCCTGGCTACCCACGTGGGTTCAAAGTATTGTTATCAATTCAGATGGACAAAGAGAGCGTAGCTTGAGCATGATGCTGCTCGGCATTGGAGGATTAAGTGGAGGATTTGCATCTGGATGGATCAGCAACGCATTGGGAATTCGCAAGACGATGTTGTTCTGCTTTGCAGGATGTTTTCTTTTTTCACTTCTGTTATTCATTGGCAACACTTCATTCTCTACCATTACCTTGATCGAGATTGCATTGTTGTCTTTCATGTTTGGAATAAGTCAAGGCACACTTGCGGTTTACATTCCTCTTCTTTTTCCGGTTTCTATCAGAGCAACAGCAACCGGGATATGTTTTAATATCGGAAGGTTCTTTACTGCAGCAGCAGTATTCTTTGTTGGCGCCCTGGTAACCACTCTGGGCGGTTACGGAAATTCCCTGTTTGTATTTTCTTTGGTTTTTCTGATAGGCTTTTCGTTTCTCTTATTTTCAAAAAGAACAGTTAATTAATTTCTATTGATAGTCTTATATGCGCTTTATAAAAATAATTTTACTTACAACTACCACGTGCGTTTACAGCTTTAAATTGTTTTGTCAAAATAAATCTACACAAGATTCTCTTCCCTCGAAAAATCTTTCCACAATTACCATCGAAGGAAATCGTGAGTCCTATTTAAAAGACACTGAAGGTCTCTACATCTTTGCGGGAAAGAAAACGAACGTCGTTCAATTAAATGCAGGCTCAGCAAATCTCGCTCAAAATGTAGGAAGGATGGCGTTCGCTCAGATTCCTGGGCTGAATGTTTGGGACATGGATGGCGCAGGCACACAAATAAACATTGGTACTCGCGCTACGGACATGCATCGTTCTATTGAAATGAACATGCGACAAAATGGATACAACACTAACTCTGACATGTTTGGTTATCCAGAAGATCACTACACTCCGCCTATGCAAGGCATTCAGGAAATACAATATGTTCGGGGCTCTGCCGCATTACAGTTCGGAAGTCAGTTTGGAGGAATGATGAATTACGTGATGAAAAAAGGAGACACCACCAAAACGTTTTCCCTTGAAAGTGAGCAGACAGCCGGCTCCTATAATTTTTTCAATTCTTATAATGCCGTTGGAGGAAAAGTTGGGAAAGTAAGTTATTACGCCTACTACGACAATCGACATGGCGATGGCTGGCGACCTAATGCTGCTTTCAACTATCACGCGTATTACGCCAACATCAATTATCAATTCAGCAAAAAGGGAAGTCTCTCGTTTCAATTCTCACGAATGGACTACGTTCAGCAAATTGCAGGAGGGCAAACTGATGCGCAGTTTCAAGCAAATGCACAACAATCCAATCGAGCAAGAAATTATTTTAATCCAATCATAAATGTCCCGGCGCTAATTTTCAATTACAAATTCTCGTCAAGAACTCAACTTGAAATTACTTCTCATTGGTTATTCGGCGAACGTAGTAGCGTTCAGTTCATTAACACGCCAAACATTGCCGATACCATCAACACATCGATTGGATCCTACAATCCAAGACAAGTAGACCGCGATTTTTACAATGCCTTTACAACAGAAGCAAGATTACTTCACCGTTACCAAATCGGTTCAGTAAGAAGTACAATGGCGGGAGGATTGAGATATTTTACTGAACTCACCAATCGAAGACAAAAAGGAGTTGGCACTATAGGATCTGATTTTGATCTCACGCTTGTGAAACCTTATGGCATTGATTTGAATCTCCATACCAACAACTATGCACTGTTCGTTGAAAATCTTTTTGAACTCACTCCAAAATTTTCAGCAACGCCTGGATTTAGATATGAAGTGATCAATACTTTAATGGATGGAGTGATCAACAATGCAACATTTCCTGTGTCTTATAAAAGCAACAGGAGTTTTCCCCTCTTTGGCATAGGATTACAATATCAGGCAAACGAATTCAGTCAACTTTACGGAAATATTTCGCAAGCCTATCGGCCATTTCTCTATGCCAATGTTACACCGGCAACGCAGTTAGGTTTAATCGATCCTAACCTTAAGGACAGCAAGGGTTATGATATTGATATGGGCTACCGTGGTTCATACAAAAATATTGTACGGTTTGATATCAATGCTTTCTATCTCTATTATGGAGATCGGATAGGACAACTTAATTTGAATGGTGCGAATAACACAACTTATCTGTACACCACCAACATTGGCAATGCGGTTGCAAAGGGCGTTGAAGCCTACGTGAATGTTTCATTGTGGAAATTGATGGAAGGCTCTAATCAGAACGTTGACATCAGAATTTTCAATTCAACGAGTTACAACCATGCAAGATATACGAGCGGAGCTATGAACTACAACGGAGAAAACAAAGATCTCAACGGAAATCACTTGGAAGGTGTGCCTGATTGGATCAATCGTACTGGGCTGGAGTTAAGATATAAAGGAATACTAACTACACTTCAGACGAGCTCGGTAAGTGAGAATTATAGTGATGCGAACAATACAGCATTCAACCCAACCGGAGCAACAGGTATAGTTCCAAGTTACCGAGTTTGGGATTGGTCTTTCTCTTGGAATTTTATGAAGATCTATCACTTGTCAAGTGGAGTTAATAATTTGACTAACCTTATGTATTTCACGCGAAGAATAAATATGTATCCAGGGCCTGGTATTCTTCCCGCCGATGGCAGAACATTTTATCTATCATTAGGAATTAAAATCTAAGAAGAGAATATGGCACACATTAACGTACCCGAAGGAGTTCCAGGCATTCGCAGCTTGGTAATGTTTCGCCCCGAGTCAGGGCAACATTTATATGCACTTGCACAAGTACTGCTACGAGGTGAATCGCCTCTAACAGAAGCAGAACGAGAATTGATTGCGGCTTATGTTTCATCACGCAATGAGTGCATGTTTTGCATGAGCAGTCATGCCGCGGCTGCACGCTATTTATTCAAAGACAAGAAACAAGTTGTTGACATCGTGCTGGATGATTATAAGTCAGCACCGATCAACGAAAAATTGAAATCATTACTCAACATCGCGGGTAAAGTTCAAATTAATGGAAAAAAAGTTCTACCAGAAGACGTAGAGGCTGCTCGCAAGCAAGGAGCAAACGATCGTGAGATTCATGATACTGTTTTGATCGCTGCTACCTTCAGCATGTTCAATCGCTATGTAGATGGTCTGGCTAGCCTCACACCAACCGATCCAAAAGCTTACGAAGAGATGGGCGTAAGACTTGGCGAGAAAGGATATGTACTTCCAAACAAATCGTAAGTCGCAATTCATAAATCGTAAATCAAAATGGCACACATCAAATTACCAGAAGGACTTCCCGGCATCCGTGGACCTATGGCTTTTCGTCCCGAGACATCAAAGCCTCTTAACGAATTTGCTGAAGTTTTACTTCGAAGTGAAAATTCACTCACAAGAGGTGAAAGAGAATTGATCGCCACTTATGTTTCTTCATTGAACGATTGTTTCTTTTGCCAGAACGCACATGGAGGAATTGCACAGCACTACCTGCAATGTGATATGGATTATATCGACTCGGTAAAAAAGAATTTTGAATCAACTGATTTATCCGACAAGCTGAAAGCTCTATTGTCAATTGCTGGAAGTGTTCAGAAAGGAGGCAAGAACGTGACGACTGCTCAAATTGAAAAAGCCAAATCATTAGGAGCTACTGACATTGAAATTCATGACACCGTTTTGATATCAGCAGCATTCTGCATGTTCAATCGTTATGTGGATGGATTAGGAACCTGGGCCCCGCAAGATCGAAACATTTACATTGAACGTGGTCCACGAAGGGCAGCAGAAGGCTATCTTAATTTCGATTTATATAATAACAAATAAGTTTTCTTATATCTTTAGAAATAGATCAACCATCTTCAAGAACTATGAAAAAATTCTTTTACATCGGTGCTATCGGACTAGCACTTTTCGAAATAGCGAATGTATACTTCATCATGCCAATGCCTGGCAGCCAGCGAATGAATAGCATCAATGTTGCCTATTTTCTTTATAGCTACCGCTGGTTCTTTCGAGTAATATTCAGCTTGATGATTGCTTACGGAAGCCTTGGTGCATTCAAAAGGAAATGGATACTCGTCACCATTTTTGTAATTACCATGGCTATTGTTTACTTATTCAATTTTGTAATGGTAGCTGACCATATGTTTAAAGAGCCAACTCAGCTCTCCTTCCAATCAAAAGATGGAAACAGATTGAACGATAGCAGCATGGTAGTAGCAGTAGAAAATAATGGTGAAGTAAAAGCTTATCCTATTCGATTCATCGTTTACCATCACCAGGTTCAGGATGTAATCGGTGGCAAGCCGATGATAATCACCTACTGCAGTGTTTGCCGGACAGGTCGAGTGTATGAGCCTGTTGTGAAAGGGAAGCATGAAAAATTCAGGCTCGTGGGTATGGATCACTTCAACGCGATGTTTGAAGATGAAACTACCAAGAGTTGGTGGCGCCAGGTAAACGGTGAAGCAATTACTGGCTCACTGAAAGGAGAAGCGCTTCCTGAAGTTGAATCGGTTCAGCTCTCTGTAGGAAAACTATTTGAGCTTTATCCAAATGCCAAAGTGATGCAATTGGATGAAGTCTCCAGACCTCATTATGACACATTGGGAGGATATGAGCATGGCAAAAGCAGAGGCATCCTTACAAGAACCGACAGCTTATCTTGGAATGAAAAATCTTGGGTGGTTGGTTTGCAAGTTGGAAAATCGAGTAAGGCCTACGATTGGAATAAACTAAAAGAAGTACGAATCATTAATGACAAGGTTGGAGATAAGTCAATTGTGTTAGCGCTATCAAACGACAATCAAAGTTTTGTTGCCTTCGAGCGTTCCTCCGATGCTGAAATATTTGCTATTCGAAATGATACGTTGATCACGAACGACAAGAAATATAATTTTTCAGGCCGAGATGCGAATGCTCAACAGTTAAAAAAGATAAATGCCTATCAAGAGTTTTGGCACAGCTGGCGTACCTTCCATCCTCAGACAGAGCAATTCAAATAAAAACAGATTTATGCCACACATTGATCTACCTAAAGAATATCCAGGCATTCGCAGCTTGTTTGTATTTCGTCCGGAAACGGCAGCTCCGTTAAATGCGTTGGTGCAAACTTTACTTCACAATCCGCATCCTTCGTTGAGCCCAGGTGAGCGCGAGCTTATTGCCACTTATGTTTCAAGTTTGAATAATTGTAAGTATTGCTCAACCGTTCACGGCGCAATCGCCAAACATCATCTCCACAATGCTGATGTTGTACAACAAGTGAAGACCAATCCTGAAACCGCACCGATCAGTAATAAATTAAAAGCGTTGCTTAAAATTGCAGGGCGAGTTCAACTGAGTGGCAAAGAAGTTTCTGCATCTCATGTTGAAGCTGCACGAAAGGAAGGAGCAACCGACATTGAAATTCATGATACAGTTTTGATCGCAGCAGCCTTCTCGATGTTCAATCGGTATGTTGACGGTTTGGCAACATGGGCACCCGACGATCCTGAAGTTTACGATCGCATGGGCAAGCAACGCGCAGAGGAAGGATATTTAACACCTCCGTTTAAAATTCAACCGCAATCAAATTAGAATATATGCCGCACATTCCTCTCGATGAAAATTTACCCGGAATCACAGGGATACTTAACTACCGATTGGATACAGCTTTGCCGATCCG
>DASYTA010000696.1:0-3285 GCA_036002745.1 Cyclobacteriaceae bacterium
CGCGATCTTAGTATTATTTCTACGCCTCCACCAAATCGTCAACCTGTTACTACCGAACTTTACACTTTCGAAGAGGCCAAAATTCGCGATGCCGTGAGTTACGAATTGCGAAGGGGCGGGCAAGTATTTTTTGTTCACAACCGTGTAAGTGATATTGAGCAAGTTGCAAATCTGATTTTTAAACTGGTTCCTGATTCTCGTATCGGTATCGCTCACGGCCAGATGGATGGTGATCGATTGGAGAAGGTGATGATTAAGTTTATTGAAGGAGAATATGACGTTCTCGTCTCGACAAACATCATTGAATCCGGTCTCGACATTCCTAATGCAAATACCATCATCATTAATAATGCTCATCTGTTTGGTTTAAGTGATCTTCACCAGATGCGAGGACGTGTTGGACGATCAAACAAAAAAGCTTTCTGTTATCTATTAACTCCACCATCCTCTGTGCTCTCTTCCGATTCGCGAAAGCGTTTAGCGGCGCTAGAAGAATTTTCAGAATTGGGTGATGGTTTTAAAGTAGCTATGCGTGACCTTGACATTCGCGGAGCGGGGGATCTTTTAGGAGCTGAACAAAGTGGCTTCATCACTGATTTGGGTTTTGATACTTACCACAAAATTCTGGATGACGCGATACAAGAATTGAAAGAAACAGAATTCAAAGATTTATTTGCTGAGGAACTTTCCGAAAAAGCCAAACTGATTGTGCCGGATTGTGTGATCGAAACGGATTTAGAAATTCTTATTCCGGATGATTACATCAATAATGCAACAGAGCGATTGCAACTTTATTCTGCGCTGGATAATATTCCTGATGAAGGGGGGCTAGAGAAATTCACTGCATCCCTTATCGATCGATTTGGTCAATTTCCTGATCCTGTGAAACAATTAATTAATTCTGTTCGGCTGCGGTGGTTAGGTGAAGTTCTTGGCTTTGAAAAGATCAGTTTAAAAAATGGAAAAATGAAAATTCAATTTGTCTCAGGAAATGACGATTACTTTAAATCAGGTGTATTCGGAAAGATCCTGGCATTTGTTCAGCAAAACTCTAAATCATCTCGCATGAGAGACTCAGCTGGAAAACTAACATTGACTCTTGAAAATATTTCTTCCGTTGAGCGGGCAATCGAATACATGAAACCTTTAGCTCAAGGTTAAAGTCTTAAATCCGACAGCGAGATTTCATCCGCATACGGCTCAAGTCCTGCGATGCTATTGAATGCATTGATCATTAAAATCTTTTTATAAGTCGGAGAGTAGTAGACTTCAATAAAAAAATCTTTGGCGTGATAGAGATACACTTTGGCTTCGCCCAATTTTCGCATAATGAGATAATTGGAGTTGCCTGTAATCCAATCACATTTCTTTTCGAATGAGGCGACCTGAAAATCCTTAAGCGTTGTCATACTACAATTTTTCTAATGTCTTAGAAAAAACATGCCAAAGCTATACTTCCTCTATTTCGACGCATTCACCTAATCATGTGACCCAAACAAGGATTTTTTTTCCCAATTTGATTTAGTAATATTATTATAGATTTCTCGTTTGAAATAAGCTGCACATTTTTCTTAAACGAAGGGTTTTATCAAAAAAATCTTACTCTTTGGAAAACATGTGTTTATCTTTTTATATTAGCGGTTACTTTTATTCATAATCACTTAGCAAATGAAGCATTTAAAGACATTTTTAATCTTGGTAGGGCTTTCTTTGGTGGTTTCTTCTTGCTTTCTGCGCAAAGGAGGAAAACCCACTGCCCAAAATCCTGGTCAATTAAGTACCGCTACAGGGTTGAGGTACACACGAGATGCTGCTGAAGGTTTTCCTGTGATGCCTTATTCATCACAGCCTGACGCACCCAATATGGTTTTCATTGAAGGCGGTCGTGCTGTTTTGGGTTCTTTTGAAGAAGATATCATGGGCTACCATGATAATTTGGAGAGAACAGTTTCTGTTGCTTCATTTTACATGGATGAAACTGAAATTGCCAATATCCACTGGTTAGAGTATCTCTATCACTTAACTACTGATTCAACTAAAGTTGATGGCGGTAAAGCATACCAAGCTGCATTGCCTGACACAATGGTTTGGCGTTCAAGACTCGCATTCAACGATCCATACGTAGACCACTACTTAAGATATCCTGGATTCCGTTATTTCCCTGTTGTAGGTATCAAATGGAAACAAGCTAACGAGTATGCAAAATGGAGAACAGCCGTTGTAAATGCTGACTTAGCCGAAAAAGCAGGTATCGAAAAACCTGCCGAACAAAGTGGCGGTGGACGAATTCCATTAGAATCAGGAGTTGTAATTCCTGCGTATCGTTTGCCTACAGAAGCTGAGTGGGAGTATGCAGCGCAAGCTCTAATCGCAACTCAGTGGCTCGATGAAATGCAAACACATCAGCGCCTCTACCCTTGGGATGGTCACGCATTGCGTAATCCTTATGGAAAGCAAATGGGTTATTTCCTAGCCAATTTTAAACGTGGCCGCGGTGACTATGCTGGTATAGCTGGTCACTTAAATGACGGTGCACTTATCACTTCTTACATCTATGAATATCCTCCAAACGACTATGGCTTATATAACATGGCGGGTAATGTGAGTGAGTGGGTAATGGATGTTTATCGTCCTTTGTCTCACCAAGATTTTGATGATCTTAACCCTATTCGTAGAGATGACTTTATTGATAGCCATAGTTCATATCGCAATCAGTATACTAAGTCCGCTAAAGACTCTACAATAACATTACCAGATGGAAGTCAAAAGAACATTCGCATTGATAGTTACACTAAAAATCCACAAGGCTTTATTTCTTTGATTTCAGATAAAGTACGTGTTTACAAAGGCGGATCTTGGAAAGATGTTGCTTACTGGATGTCGCCAGGTACACGGAGATTTATGGATGAAGATTCAGCAACTGCTACAATCGGATTCCGTTGCGCGATGATCCGTGCCGGCTCTAATTACTAAATAGACTAAAATTCATAAATGAAAGCCTCGACTAAGTCGAGGCTTTTTTATTGCGCTTCAGCTATACAAGCAATACTAAGCTCTTTGCATCCGCGATCATACAATTCCTGCCCGCATGCTTCTAAGCTAGCACCCGTTGTGATGATATCATCAACCAGCAATACTCTTTTGCCTTTAACTACTTCTGAGTCCTTTATGCTGAAAGCCTTACTCACATTTTCCCATCTTTCTGTCTTGTTCTTTCTTGTTTGTGTAGATGTGTTGATTTGCCTGGCGACAACCTTATCATTATAAGGTACACCGATGGAATTC
>DASYTA010000697.1:0-3664 GCA_036002745.1 Cyclobacteriaceae bacterium
TTTTCCCGCCACCCATCTGAGTTTCATTTGTGTTTCTGCACCTCTCGCAGAAAAAATAACAGCGATGGCAAATAAAATAAGTGAAAAGGCTATCCAATAAGTTTTAAACCATGCAAAAGGGGTGATGAAATGACCGTATAAATTGATTTCAGAGAATGGCCCCAGGTTTCCGCTTCCGAATTGCCATAAGTCATGCTCTAGACCAAACTGCGGCAACAGAGCATTGATGATTAAAAATACGATGGAAATAACAAACCCAATAAATTTATCATTGACCATCACGTGGATGAAAAATGAAAGTAGCGTGAACAGGATTAGTCCTACAAATGCTGAACCGAAAAGTGTTCCAAAATAAACTGGTAGATCAAATTTAAAATAACCATAGGCAGCCTGAGCAATTACTCCGCATGCAATTAATATTAAAAGCAGTATGATGTAAACCAAAAGCAGACCAATGAATTTTGACAAAAGACTTATAAAGCTGGAGACAGGCAATGAGTCGATAATCATATGGAAGTTCACAGATCGTTCTTTCCAGATCAACTCTCCGCTATAAAAAATAACAATGATCAAAAAGAAAAGATTAAAGGAGTTATTGATGATGTCCAGCATCGAGGCAGTGGTTGGGTAAGAGCTGGTTCCGTAAATAGAATTTATTCGGGAAGCATTAAGGAAGAGTAAGAGAATGCCACTGCCAACAACGGCTAGAAATGGAATTTCTCTCCATACCATTTTAAAATAAATAAAAGACCATTCCCAGATTTGTTTCCGACGGACATTCACATTTATTCTCGGCCGGGTAGGTAAAGTCCAGACTGCTGATTCAGGAAGATAAGTAGATGCAAGTTTTGCTTTTTTTGAGGTTGATGAATCACGTATTGCGCTAAAAGAAAAAAATCGATATGTAATTGACAAGGCTATAATTCCAACCCCAATCCAGAGAAGACGATTATAAAGCATGACACTTTCAAGAGGTATAAACAATGAGTTTTGCTCAGCGGGTGTCCAATAACGCGTGGTATAAAGAAATGTCTGGATTCCATAGGGGTCGATAATCCCAGCCAGATATTGAGAATCCAAGTCGCGTAGGTAACTGTTTCCAATTTGATAAAGAACAATAAGAAGAATGCCCTGCATGTAAATAACAATGGATTTGCGTCCCAGTGCTCCGCTCATAAAGAAGAGTGAGCAGGTAACAAACAAATTGGGAATTAAAATCAGAAGAAAGGGATGAAGGTAATTCCATAAATAGAAAGGAAGTAGCTCTTGACTTTTCCACGCAACTTCCCACGGAACATATTTTCCTATCGCAAACCCGCTTATAAAACCTAAAGGCAGAGCCAGGTTTATCAACAGGAGCGTAACGAACGAACCTGAGAATCTACCCATCAGGTAATCCCATTTCTTTATGGGCATGCTGAATAGTATTCCATCCATGTTGTGGTCAAAGTCACGCACAATCGCTACTCCCATAATTGCGGAAGTGATGATAGAAAGTGCGAAGGAGGAGACTAAGGTCATCCGGTAGATTACAAAAGGTGCATTTGCCTTGACCATACCAAGATCGCTGCCAAGCTTAATGATGGAGCTTGCAACGCCCAAAAAGCAGAGTAGAAAAGTAATACCGAAATAAACATAAGTCACAGACCTGCTTTTCCGATAGAATAATTCAAATAAGAAAATCTCTTTGAACTTCATTGAGTAATGTGCAACCTACTGTATTGTTTTTCCTCTATTTCACCTGAAATTTGAGCGAAGTAAACATCTTCGAGCCCTGCAGGAATTTTTTGAAACGAACTATCAGGTTGTGTTTCGTTTAACACGTGGATCTCAGGTGTTCCTGCAACAAGCCTGATGGAAAGAACTTTATAATTTGTTTTATACTCCTCCAATTCACTTTTATGAACACGTTTTTTCCATATCCTTCCTTCTAGCTCCCCAATAGCTTGCGAAGGCTCTCCCTTATAAAGAAGCTGGCCATTATTAATAATAGCCATGTCTGTACATAATTCTTTTACATCTTCTACAATGTGCGTGGAAAGTATTACGATCGTATTTTCACCTACTTCAGAAAGAAGATTGAGAAATCGACTTCGCTCAGCAGGATCAAGACCAGCGGTGGGCTCATCAACAATCATAAGTTTCGGGTTTGCCAACAATGACTGGGCTATTCCAAAGCGTTGCCTCATTCCTCCCGAAAACCCTCCCAAGTTCTTATTTCTAACAGGCCATAGATTTGTCTTGTGAAGCAAAGCATGAACAATATCTTTTCTTTCATTTTTATTTGTTATCCCTTTTAGCACTGCCAAATGGGTGAGCAATCGTTCAGCCTCGATCTTGGGGTAAACACCAAACTCTTGTGGCAAATAACCCAACAATCCTCTTACTTCTTCTTTTTGTTTAAGTACATCAATGTCTCCTAATGTAATGCCGCTGCCGCTGTCAGCCTCTTGAAGAGTAGCGATGATTCGCATAAGCGTGGACTTGCCAGCACCATTGGGTCCTAATAAACCAAACATACCCTGCCCTATCGTAAGGTTAATTTTTCGCAAGGCTTGCACACCGTCGGCGTAGGTTTTACTAAGATTTTTAATTACTAATTCCATGCAATGCAAAAATTCTACTGATGTAAACGATTAGAGTGATGGGACTGAATAATCAGGTATCTCAATTTTAAATGTCGTACCTTCGTGAAGTGTTGATTCCACACTGATGGCTCCCCCAAGATTTCCGATGGTTTCTTTAGCGATGTAAAGTCCCAGGCCGGCACCATTACTTTTTTCACTAGCCCGATAGAACATTTCGAAAATATGAGACAAGTATTGGTCGTGAATTCCAACACCGTTGTCTTTCACCGAAACAATAATTTTAGTGGTATCATTAACTACTTCAACTTGAATTGTCGATTTGGGTTTGACCATATCCCGGTATTTGATGGCATTGGATAAGATGTTTGTAAAAATTACTGTAAGGCGATACGGATCGGAATATATCAATTCAGAATTTTTATCTTGGATGTCAATCTTCATCTCCACTCCTTCGGCACTGTCCAGGTAATTTAATTTCTCGAAACATTCGGTGAGTAACTCTCTAATGTTGACTGGCTCATTCAGGATTTCGATTCTTGCATTTTTGGAATAATCAATGATTTCCTTGAGTGTCTCATCAAGTTTTCCAATACTTTCATTCATCATTCTGAAATAGTCGAGGAAATGACGTGTCTCATTTTCTGAAAGATCTTTTTGGGCAATATTCAATAAGCCTAATACCGACATTAGAGGCGCGCGAAGATTGTGTGATGTACTGTAGACAAAATGATCCAACTCCCTATTGATTTTAATTAATTCTTCATTTTGTTGGCGCAATGCTTTTTCTGCGATTTTTCGTTTTTTCTCTTCCTCTCGTTTCTTGAGGGCAGTAGCTATGGCTGAGGGCAGCCGGGTGAGATTTGCTTTCAATACATAATCATCAGCTCCCATCTTCAGACAGGTTACAGCAAATTCTTCAGAGACTGTTCCCGTCACAAGTATGAATGGGATTTGAAGGCCCGCTCTCCTACATATTTTCAAGGCTTCCGCAGAGTTGAACTGGGGAAGTGAATGATCGGATAAAATGACATCTGGCTGAAAATCGCGAAGGCTTGCAACAAATTCTGCCTGCGTAT
>DASYTA010000698.1:0-2733 GCA_036002745.1 Cyclobacteriaceae bacterium
TCTACAATGCTCAGCAAGAAGCCAATCGTCCTTCATTGATTAAGGTTCGCACACATATAGGTTATGGCAGTCCCAATAAAGCAGACACTGCAAGTGTACACGGTTCTCCACTGGGTGAAAATGAAGTGAAACTGGTGAAAGAAAATTTCGGATTTGATCCCGATAAATATTTTGAAGTGCCCGATGAAGTACTGAATTACTATCGGGAGGCAGGTAGGAGAGGAATTAAAAAAGAAAAGAGCTGGAATGAATTGTATAAAAGGTATAAAGAGAAATATCCGGAGCTTGCTGATGAATATGAGTTACTAAGCAATGGCAAATTGCCTCAGGGGTGGAAAGAAAAGTTACCTGTATTTAAAGCTGGAGAAAAAATTGCGACCCGTAAAGCTTCTGGCAAAGTTTTAAATGCAATTGCAGATTATTTGCCCACTTTAATTGGCGGCTCAGCTGATCTTGCACCATCAACTGATACCGATCTTGAAAAATACAAATCATTTTCTTTTACAAACCCTGACGGTCGTATTTTTCATTTCGGAATCAGAGAACATGCCATGGGTGCAGTGTTAAACGGAATGGTGCTCAGCAAATGTATCATTCCGTATGGCGCTACATTCCTGATATTTTCAGATTACATGAGGCCACCCATCCGGCTGGCGGCAATAATGAAAATTCGTCCCATCTTTATCTACACACACGACAGTATAGGATTAGGAGAAGACGGCACCACCCACCAACCGGTAGAACAATTGATCGGATTAAGATCAGTTCCTAATTTAACGGTAATCAGACCGGCAGATGCAAACGAAACCGCACATGCGTGGCGTGTTGCACTTGAACATTCAGGTGGTCCTGTTGCATTGATATTAACACGCCAGGGAATTCCTGTGATTGATCGGGAAAAATATGCAAAGGCAAACGAATTGGAAAAAGGAGCTTACATCCTTTCAGAATCAGAAAAAACTCCGCAAGTTATTTTGATCGGTACAGGGTCGGAGGTTCAATTATTAATAGCAGCGCAGGAGAAATTGAAAATGTTAAGTATTCAAGCAAGGGTGGTAAGTATGCCATCCTGGGAATTATTCGACAAGCAAGATGAAACATATAAAGAGGAAGTATTTCCAAAAACATTGAAGAAAAGATTGGCAGTAGAAGCAGGATCGGCTTTGGGCTGGTGTAAGTATGTGACAGACGAGGGAGACGTAATTGGCATCAATCGATTTGGTGAATCAGCGCCAGGTGATGAAGTGATGAAAGAGTATGGTTTTACTGTGGAAAACGTCGTCACAAGAGCAAAGGCATTGCTTTCATAAAATATGAAATTTAAATAGAAAACAAGTAAACTTAATTATATTATGAAACACAATAAAATAAAAAGCATTCAGGATTTAGGCCAGAGTATCTGGCTTGATTTTTTTGACCGGAAAATTATGGATAGCGGAAAATTAAAAGAACTGATTGAGGATGATGGCGTCAATGGAGTCACGTCCAATCCTTCAATTTTTGAAAAGGCCATTGACAGTAGTTCAGATTACAACGAAGACATTACGACACTTTCCCAACAAAAAAGTCGTATCGAAGAGATCTTTTTAGGTCTCGAAGTTAAAGACATTAAACGTGCTGCCGATTTTTTTAAACCTGTTTACGAGAGAACCAATGGTATGGATGGCTTTGTGAGCCTTGAAGTTTCACCTCGTCTTGCCCATGATACGGAGGGAACAATTAAGCAGGCAAGAGAATTATGGAAAGCTGTTAGCCGCAAAAATGTAATGATCAAAATTCCCAGTACAGCAGAAGGCTTAGCGGCCATCCGTAAGTGTATTAGCGAAGGGATAAATATCAATATTACTCTTCTATTTGGATTACCGCGCTACGAACAAGTTACCGATGCATACATTTCTGGGCTGGAAGATCGGATCAAGGCGAATCAACCCATTGATCAAATCGCTTCAGTGGCTAGCTTTTTCCTTAGCCGGATTGATGTATTAATTGATCCTTTATTGGAAGAAAAAAGGTTGGACAAAATGAAAGGCGAAGTGGCCATTGCTTCAGCAAAAAATGCGTATGAAATCTATAAAAAAATATTCAGTAGTGAACGTTTTAAAAAGCTGGAAGCAAAAGGTGCCAAACGGCAACGTGTGCTTTGGGCCAGCACGAGTAGTAAAGACCCATCGTTTAGTGATGTAAAATATGTAGAAGCATTGATAGGTGCTGAAACGATCAATACCATTCCAATTGAAACACTGGATGCTTTCAATGATCACGGAAAGGCCGAAAGTCATTTAGAGGATGACCTGGATAGAGCAACGCAGCTGCTGGCGAAGTTGAAAGAAAAAGGGATCAACATAGACGCCATTACGCAAAAGCTGGAAGACGAAGGCATCGAAAAATTTAACAAGGCATACGATAAACTTTTAAAAACTATTGAAAAGCAAAAGCAAGTGGCTTATTAAACTAATTGTATGAAGACATCTGATGTGAAAGTAATTTTTTTAGATATTGGGGGCGTATTACTCAGCAATGGCTGGGGGCATGAATCGCGGCAAAAAGCCGCTCAGACTTTTGGTCTCAACTACACAGAAATGGACGTTTTGCACCATTTCATTTTCAATGTTTATGAAATCGATAGCATCAGGCTGGATGAATACCTGGATAGAGTCGTTTTTAATCGCCCCAGGGATTTTACAAAAGAAGATTTCAAAACATTTATGTTCGCTCAATCTACAGAACTGCCGG
>DASYTA010000699.1:0-7043 GCA_036002745.1 Cyclobacteriaceae bacterium
AGGCTGTCGGCAACCTTACCATGGCCGGTGAAACAAAACCTGTAACGCTCGAAGCGAGTGGCAAACTTCTACCTAATGGAGACATTCAGATCGAGTTGAGCAAAACATTGAACATGACCGAATACAAAATGATACCACCCACTGCAATGCTGGGCGCCATCAAAGTCGGAGAAGTGGTAACCGTAAAATTAAACATTGTGCTTACGCCTACTATCAGCAGCGCAAGTTCAAAACAATAAACAAATTCTTTAAACCAATAAATCCTTTAAAACCATGAAAGCAAATAGATCAGTAACCGGAATTGCAGGGATGTTATTCCTTATGCTCTTGGGGTATCAAACCTTTGCCCAAGAAGTACCCATTCAATATTTCAGACGGTATGATAAACGTGGCATTAATGTTTTCGAAACACCGAATACTGACACGATCAAGTACGAAGGCTTCAAGTTTAGAATTGGGGCTAATTTTACACAGGGCTGGCAAAATCTAACTCATCACAACGACAGCGGAGTACCCTTATACGATATGAGTTCAGGATTTCCACTGGCGATGGCAAACATGAATTTAGATGCTCAACTAGCAGATGGTGTACGTTTACATTTAGTCACTTATATGTCATCCCATCACCACAATGAAACATGGGTAAAGGGTGGCTACTTGCAAGTGAACAAAGTTGGTTTTATGAACAGCGAGCTGTTGAATAACCTGTGGAAAAATCTTACCCTGAAAGTAGGTCACATGGAAATCAATTATGGCGATGCACACTTCCGCAGAAGTGATGGTGGAAATACATTCTGGAATCCATTTATTGAAAACAATATCATGGATGCATTCACAACCGAAATTGGTGCTGAGCTTTATTTCCAAAAAAATGGTTTCTTGGCAATGGGCGGAGTGAGTAACGGTGAAATCCAGGGCAGCGTAGCTGCTGGCAAACGCAGCCCTTCCATCTATGGAAAAATAGGGTATGACAAAGTTTTTGGCGATCGTAAACGCGTACGCATCACGGGATCTGTTTTAACAAAAACATCATCCAACAGCAGCACCTTGTTTCAAGGCGACCGTACAGGTTCTAACTATAGTTTTGTGATGGAACCTACAAGCGCTACACTCACCGGCAACGCATTCTCCGGTCGCGTACAACCCAAGCTCACTGATAACGTTACGACTTTTGTCATCAACCCATTTGCTAAATATAATGGTCTAGAATTTTTCGGAACTTTTGAGGTTGCTCAAGGAAATACAGCCGTTGAAAACGGAGAGGTACAATATGCATCGAATGTAGTCAACCCTCCTGTGTTTTCTAAACTAGATGACAGAAAATTTACCCAAGTTGCAGTGGATCTTTTGTATCGCTTCGGAAAAAATGAGAAGTTCTTTGTAGGTGGAAAATACAACACGTTAAGTGGTCAACAAGTATTCGGTCAGAGTACCACTACTACAGTATTAGGAGGAATCAATCAAGGTACACGTTCTGATATAACAGTTAATCGCACCACGGTGAATGCCGGCTGGTTTATGACCAAGAATATACTGCTTAAAGGTGAGTATGTAACGCAGATATACTCAGGTTATCCTACCGGCGACATTCTTTCAGGAGGTAAGTTCGATGGCTTCGTGCTTCAAGGAAGTATTGCCTTCTGATCACCCGCTGAAATTTTTGTTTGTGAATATAAACTGCCTTTTGGAAACGAAAGGCAGTTTTGTTTTTACCAATCAATTATCTTAGCGGATCGAATTTCTAAAGTGAAGAAAATGATAAGGATTGATTTGTTCAGAAACCATCCCCTTTTTACAATTGGTATTACCTTCATGTTAATGATGTTCTCTATGGAAAATGTTTCAGCCCAGGAGAAAACCCAGATGGTGAGAATGGCAAAACTTGTTATCGATCCTGCTCAACTGGAAAATTATAAGTCCTTCTTAAAGGAAGAGATCGAAACGTCACTTCGCGTTGAGCCAGGCGTTCTCACTTTATATGCCGTTTCGGAAAAGGAAAATCCAAACCACATTACCATCTTCGAAATCTATGCTAGCAATGAAGCATACAAGTCTCATATACAAACTCCTCATTTCCTAAAATACAAGAATGCCACGAAGGATATGGTCAAGTCACTTGAACTGATCGATGTAGATCCACTCCTACCGGGAATGAAAATCAAGTGATGACATAATTATTTTATCTCTTTAGCATAAACACGGGGCAACTACGTGAATCTATAATACCTTTGCCCCGTTTATGAAAAAAGAGAAAAGCTATTTCAGTATCATTTTCATTTTGGGTCTGCTCACCGCCATCGGACCCTTCTCTATAGACATGTATCTTCCGGCGTTTCCCGCCATTGCAAAGGGACTGAACACCAGCGTTGCACAGGTGATGCTTTCACTTTCCAGTTTTTTTATTGGCATCTCAGCCGGGCAGTTGATTTACGGGCCGCTGTTAGAACGATTTGGAAGAAAGAAACCACTTTACGTTGGACTTGTCATCTACCTTTTTGCTTCAGCAGGTTGTGCCTTCACGGAATCGGTTAACGCACTAATTGCATTTCGCTTTCTTCAGGCGTTAGGAAGTTGTGCCGGATTAGTGACATCTCGTGCTATGGTTCGCGATTTGTTTGATGTGAAAGACAACGCTAAAGTTTTTTCTTCTTTGATGTTAGTGGTGGCCGTGTCGCCAATCATTGCTCCAACCGTGGGAGGTTATGTTACTGCAGCACTAGGTTGGCGTTATGTTTTCGCCGCATTAATGATTGTGGACTTTGCCGTTCTCGCTGCTGTATTCTTTTTACTTCCTGAAAGCAAAAAGCCAGATCCTTCTCATTCGCTAAAACCGATGGCGGTTACGAAGAGTTTCTTTAAAATTATAATCCATCCACAATTTTATGTTTACGCCCTTACGGGATCGGTCGCTGCCTCAGGACTGTATGCCTACATCAGTGGCTCACCACAAGTGTTCATTGAGTTTTTTGGTGTGAATGAAAAACAATACGGATGGATCTTCGCCATTATTGCCATCGGTATCATCAGCACAAGTCAGATTAACACACTTATGTTACGGAGATATGCAAGTGAAAAAATTATTCCTGTAGCTTTAATGTTTCAAAGTGTGATCGGGCTTACACTTGCTACGATTGCGTTCTTCCACGCGAGTGAATTTTACTCGACTATTGCGCTAATATTTCTTTACATCAGTTGTCAAGGTTTTATTTTTCCCAATGCATCTGCCCTTACACTGGCTGCCTTTGGTCATAATGCTGGTAATGCTTCTGCACTAATGGGTGCTTTTCAAATGGGTATCGGTGCAACGGCATCAGCCGCTGTTAGTTTTCTTCAAAACAATACCACACTGCCGATGACAAGCGTCATGGCATTTTGCTCGATCACTGCGCTTTCAATTTTCATGCTGGGAAGAAAAATTACAGTTAAAGAACCTACCTCGAAAGAGGTGGAAGGAGAAGATGTGGAGATGATATCCGGTCTGTAATTTAACAATCTAAGACCCGGCTTTTTTGCTATTTTTATTTTTCAATAATCTGAAACAAATGCAAGGCATTTTTATTCAATACGTTTTTCTCATCCTGATTATTCTCGCACTGGTTATGCTTGCGAACAAGCTAAGGCTAGCTTATCCGATCATATTAGTGTTGGGCGGACTGGCCCTAAGTTTTACGAGTGCGTTTTCCAATATCACCATCGATCCGGAGTTGATCTTCTTTATTTTTCTTCCTCCGCTTCTTTACGAAGCTGCTTGGCAAACATCATGGAAAGAATTCTACCGATGGAGACGCGTCATTTTAAGTTTTGCTTTTCCTATTGTGATTTTAACTTCTTGCGTGGTCGCCTTTGCATCGAGTGCGATAATTCCTGGATTTACACTCGCCCTTGGTTTTCTGTTAGGAGGAATTGTATCTCCACCTGACGCCATTTCTGCTACAACCATTATGCGTCAGGTGAAGGTGCCAAAGGTATTGGTCAGTGTGATTGAAGGCGAAAGTCTTCTCAATGATGCAGCTTCACTTATTGTATTTCGTTTTGCTTTATTGGCCATTCTCACCGGGCAATTTTATTTTTCACAGGCGGCAGGAAGTTTTTTTCTCGTAATTATTGCAGGCATATTAATCGGGCTTGCCATAGGAATGATTTTTTATTTGATCTATCGGTGGCTACCAACAACACCTAGCATTGAAATCGTGTTGAGTTTCATCGCACCATATTGCATGTACTACTTCGCAGAACGTTTCCATTTTTCAGGCGTGTTGGCTGTAGTGGCTGGTGGTCTTCTTTTATCCAGTAAACGTCAACAAATGTTAACTTATCAAGGCCGCGTACAGGGCACAAATGTTTGGTCTACCATAGGTTTCGTTCTCAATGGAATCGTATTTCTATTAATAGGACTTCAACTACCATCGATTACCAAGCAAGTGGAAGAGGTTAGCTTGGCTCAGGCGATTGGTTATGGCCTGGCTATTTCGTTCGTTCTACTTATCGCGCGATTACTCAGCACATTGGGTGCAGCAATTTTTACAAGATTCATGTCGCACTTCATCACCGTTCAGGAAAGAAATCCCGGGTGGAGAATCCCGATCGTTTTCGGTTGGGCTGGAATGCGTGGAGTCGTTTCGCTGGCAGCCGCACTTTCAATACCCGTACTTCTTCAGGATGGGCAACCTTTTCCGTTTCGCAATTTGATTCTCTTCATCACGTTCATAGTTATCCTCGTTACATTGGTTTTCCAAGGTTTAACACTTCCGTGGCTCATTCGAAAATTACATCCAACAGGTTACAATGAGCTTCCTGAGTATGAGCAAGAAATAATTATTCAAAAGAAAATGGCGAAGTATTCACTTCAATTTTTAGAAGAAAAGTACAGTGAAGATGTTCGTATTAATGAACATGTGAGCAATCTGCAAGCACGATTAAAAATCGATTTAGTTTATTTTGATAGGGAAATTGAAGAAATAAAATCTTCAAAAGAAAACGCACTTGTCAGCTTTCAACAAATTTATTTATCGATGCTAGAGCATCAACGAAATCTCCTTGATCAAATGAACCATAAGGCAGAGTTCGATGAAGAATTGATCAGAAAATATCTTTCTTTGATCGACATCGAAGAATTTAAAATTCGAGAAAAACTGCAACAAGAAACCTATCAAGCTTAATTGAAATTTTAATCAAACTTATCTAAAATGTTAAACTTTCGCCTTCTACTTTCATTGTCATTGCTGGTGACTTCTGCATTGGCTTCCCTAGCACAAGGTCATTCTTATCCCTATTACGACTCAAGCTGGTCGAAACCGTACGAGCCATTTCGTATAGCTGGCAACCTTTATTACGTGGGCAGCTACGATCTGGGGTGTTACCTCATTACGACTCCAAACGGCCATGTGTTGATTAACTCAGGGCTAAAGGAATCTGTTTCGCTTATTCGTAAAAATGTAGAAGCACTTGGATTCAAGTTCACTGACATAAAAATTCTACTCAACACACAAGCACACTACGACCATGTTGCAGGCTTGGCTGAAATAAAAAAAATCACTGGTGCAAAAATGATGGTGCACGAAGGTGACTCCAAAGTCCTTGCAGATGGCGGACACTCGGATTTTATTTTTGGCAACATGGATGGAGCTTCATTCGCTCCAGTGACAGTTGATCGCATATTACATGATCGTGACACCATTCAAATTGGTGGAACACAATTATTGATTCTTCACCATCCTGGCCACACAAAGGGTTCGACTAGTTTCTTAGTAGATGTGAAAGATGAAAAACGTTCGTGGAAAGTTTTGATTGTAAATATCCCTAGCATTCTATCTGAAACGAAACTTGCGGGAATGCCTTCTTATCCCAATGTTGGTAAAGACTATCAATATACTTTCGAAGCGTTGAAGAAACTTCAATTTGATCTATGGGTAGCATCACATGCCGGACAATTCAAAATGCACAATAAACGAAAGCCTGGTGATCCTTATCATCCGGAAGTATTTATAGATCGAAAAGGCTATGACGAACTAGTGAACCGATTAGAACAGGAGTACACGAAGCGATTAAAGAGTGAACAGTAACAGAACTGATCACTTATATCTATACAATTTCAATTTCTGAATTCCGAAATCACCCACTTCAAAACGCAAGTGTCTTCCCTGGTGACTTTGATCGCCATTCATTGTCCGTCCGGGGATCCATTTGTTATTGATGTACCCTCCTTCTTCAATTGTAAGAATGCCCACTCTGCCTTTATCAGTTTGATCGGATGAAAAAGAAATTACAATTCCTGTTCCGGCAACAATAAATTCATCCGCTGCAGTTTGAATTACAAGTCCTCCTGTCTGTGGCCATTGCTCTTCTTTTGCTTTTGGCGACCATCCCAACGTATAATCGTGCTTCACAATAAAAGTATAGTCACCAAATCTCAGTGTATCTGCTTGTAATTTTTTATCGACCAACGATCCATCCATTGTTTTTTTTCCTTGGTGCTCATAAATCAAAGGAGCAAGCTGTGACAAGACCTTATAACTTTTGCCAAGTGGTTCTTCTTCCGGCTTGTCGGTCGACTCAATTGAAAATGGTGAGAAGCCCATGGCATCATAATGCCCGATGGCATAAAAAGCTTTCGCAGAGACAGAAGGTTCAAAGCGAATCTCTGGAATAAAAAGTGGATTGTCTTCGCGTTTATAAAGATCATTCCAGTATTTAAAATCAGGGTTGTAAAAGTCAGGAGAAAGAAAATCGATTGAAGGCGTTGCTGCTTTCCAGATATCAATAATGTGTGGCAGCGGTCCTCCACTGGGATAATCTCCCGGTTTTACATTAGGTCTGTTCAATGCTGCATTAACAAACATCGGCAACGGATATATTTTCTTTCCCTCCATGGCAACTTTATTGGCGAAGTCTGCAAAATACCACGCAATAAAAATTTCATTGGTGGCTAATCCCTTTCCAAATACTTGCTCCCAAGTGCCTTTAGTTTTAAATCCTCCTTGCTTCCACAAGTCCAAAACCGATGGCGATAAGTTGTTTTTATTTTTCCGCAGATACTCTATTAA
>DASYTA010000700.1:0-6757 GCA_036002745.1 Cyclobacteriaceae bacterium
CAATGAATACATCAAGTTTACCGACAATAAAAGGGAAATAAAATTGAACTGGGACGCATTCCAGAGCTACTCAATAAAAGACAATGTTATTTTTTTAAATCAGTCGGACAATTTTGACCACTCCTACATGTTAGGGAAAGATGATTTTGCAGAAGATATTTATGTCGAATTAAAGACATTTTTAATTGACAAATCAAGCTTGAAATATAGAGAAGTGTAAGTTACTGCCTTCAACAATGGTAGTGGATTTCCAATTTGTAATTTACGCCCGATACTAATTTAAAATTTCATGCCTCAGGCTTTCATTTTCGACATGAACGGTACCATGATTGATGATATGCACTATCATGAACAAGCCTGGTATGATGTACTGGTAAATCAATTGAAAGCGCCTTTAACAGTGGAACAAGTGCGGCACCAGATCTATGGCACTGCTGCCGAAATGTTTGATCGCGTATTTGGTGTAGATGCGTTTTCCGCCAAGGAAGTTGAAACCATTACGTTGAACAAAGAGCGTAAGTACCGGGAAGAATTTCTACCTCACTTAAAACTTATTGCCGGGCTGAATGATTTTCTAATTAAGGCAAAGGCCAAACACGTTCCATTAGCCATTGGTACAGCTGCACCACTACTCAATATCAACTTCGTGCTTGATAACCTGAAGCTTCGCGACTTCTTCCCGGTTGTGATCGGGCCTGATGATGTAAAGAAAAGTAAACCTGATCCCGAAGTATTTCTGAAAGCCGCTAGCCAACTGGGTGTAGCGTCAGAGCATTGTATTGTGTTTGAAGATGCACCCAAAGGCATCGAAGCTGCAGCCCGCGCCGGCATGAAGGCGATTGCCGTTACCTCCTACCACACGGCAGCAGAGCTACAAAATAAAAATGTGCTGTTCACCATTGAGGACTATACTCATCCGGATTTATGGAAGTTGTTATAGGTTGTTCGTCTTCTTGACCAACAGCTTTTTTTTCAGTTTCTTTATTTTACATTAGTCAGCGTTGTTAACTAACTCACTAAAGACAAGCGTATGAATAATTCCGCCACACACGATCAGCGTATTGCAAAAATGACTTTTGCAACGGTTTATCCCTTGTATCTCACCAAAGTGGAGAAGAAAGGCAGAACTAAAGAAGAACTGCACGAGGTGATCACTTGGTTAACCGGCTTCAACAACAAGAAGCTTCAGGAGCTCATAAAAGAAAAAGTAACTTTTGAAATGTTCTTCCAGCAAGCTTCGCTCAATCCCAATGCAAGTCTCATCACCGGAATGATCTGCGGCTATCGCATTGAAGACATCAAAAATTCTTTGACACAACAGGTTCGGTATTTGGATAAGCTGGTGGACGAATTGGCGAAGGGAAGAAAGATGGAGAAGATTTTGAGAAGCGAAAAGGATCCTCCATTAAAAGACAAGAAGTAGCATCATCAAATCCTGATAGAATGAGACAAAGAACCTGGGCATTAGCCATCGGCATATTTTTTTTTAGCTGCAAAAAGGAAAAGACTCAGTATGAAGTTTTTTTTGATAAGACATTTGCTATCATTAAAAATAAATCAATTAGAAAAAATGAATTAGATTGGAGTAAAATTGAAAAGAGTGTTAAAGACTCCATTGGAAATTTTCGGGACAATAATGACGTTTACAATGGAATTGGATATACGCTGCGTTTAATTAATGATGGGCATAGTATTTTTTCAGCACCAGCATCTTCATTTCCTTTAAACAATAAGTCTCTTTCCATACCCGAAGTTCAATCTAAAATCGTGGGCAATAAAATAGGTTATCTTAAATTAACCGGATACTTCGCCAATGATAGCCTATCAGGATTATATGCACTAAAAATCCGAAGAGCATTCAAAAAACTAGATAACTCAATGAATTTATCCGGATGGATAATAGATTTAACTGATAATGGAGGAGGTAAAATGTCAACTATGCCTTTAGGGCTTTCGCCATTATTCCAAGATTCAGTGATTGGATATGCTATCAATAATAAAGGCGAATACGGGAAGCAAATTTGCACAAGTAATATTTTTAGTTGGAACGTGAATAAAATCGACAGTATAGATTTTGATAGCACATTAAAAAATGGGAATAAGAAAATCGCGGTATTGGTAAATAGTAAAACGGCTAGCGCTGGTGAGTTTCTCTCGTTAGCGTTTAAATTTCAGAAGAATGCTAAGATATTCGGAACAAAAACAAAGGGAAAGACATCGCATCTTGAACTTGTGCTGTTTGGCAGCAAGGCTAAATTATTAATATGTACACAATACATGTGTGATCATAACAAAAAAGCAGTACAAGGTCCCTTAATTCCTGATGTGGAATGCGCACCAGCTAAGTCATTAGAGTTAGCAATCGATTGGATCGAATGACCCACATCAAAAATTTTCATGTGAATCTTACTTTAAGTTTCTTTAAATTAAATTCGTTAACCTAGTGTGCACTGAACGGTAAAAATGAAACTCATTATCCAATCCGTTTTACCGGATCCATCCATTTCGCATTTTGTTCACAGCTTTTGGATGCTGGAAAACAAAACTGGGAAAGATATTCCTTCAACTATTCTACCTAATGGAATGGTAGATATGACGATGATGAAAAGGCATTCAGGAAATTGGGAAATGTTCTTGAGAGGCATTGACACTGAGCTCTCACAGGTAGTAATTGAAAAAGGAACGAAAATATTTACTGTCGGACTTAAATTATTAGCTGTTGAGTATCTCCTGGGCGATTCCATTAAAGATGTGTTGAACGAAGGAAAAAATCTTACCGAAGACTTCTGGCAATTCGAAGAACGTGACATGAAAAGCCTGAAAACGTTTTGCGGTAAGGCAACTCAAAAAATAAAAGCTCATCCATCTGAACCCATCGACAGCCGCAAGAAAAAATTATTCGAATTCATCTATTCATCACATGGCGCGATGCCAGTAAAAGAGCTTTCTGAAAAAGTATTTTGGAGCAGCCGCCAGATCAATCGATACTTCAATCAGCAATTTGGTGTTTCGCTCAAAGCCTACTGCAACATACTTCGGTTTAGCGCATCGTTCAAACATATCAGTGAAGGCAAACTTTTCCCTGGGCAAAATTTCACCGACCAAAATCATTTCATCAAAGAAACTAAAAAGTATGCCGGTGTTACCCCAAAAGAGTTGAGCAAGAACAAGAACGATCGCTTTATCGACATCACGGCTATTAAGCAGCTCCCTCTTAAAAACGGCTGATTTTTACTATTTCATTTCCTGCCATCTCAACAATTTTGCATCGTAATAAAACGAATGCAAAATCATGTTATTCAAAAATAAAAAGGTGGCTATTATCGGTGGAGGGCCTGGCGGCTTAACGCTAGCGCGTCTTTTGCAACTCCAGGTTGCGGATGTAAAAGTATTTGAGCGAGATAAAGATCAATCTGTTCGTCAACAAGGCGCAACGCTCGACCTTCATGAAGACTCTGGTTTATTGGCAATAAGGAAAGCTGGTTTGCTGGAAGAATTCAAAAAACTATTCAGACCAGGCGCTGATATCATGCGCATTACCGATAGCCAGGCAACAATTCTTTTGGACGGCCATCTTGAAGAAAAGACGGATACCTTTGGCGATGAAGCTCGCCGACCTGAAATAGACAGAGGTCCGCTGAGAGATTTGTTGATCAACTCTTTGCAAGAAGGAACGATTGTTTGGAATTCGAAATTCACAGAACTAAAGCCAAATTCGAATGGATGGGATATTCATTTCGAAAATGGAAATTCTGTCTATGCTGACTTGGTAATTGCAGCCGATGGCGATAATTCCAAAATCAGAAAATACATTACCGACATTCAACCGATTTACTCCGGTGTTACGATCGTAGAAGGCAACATTTACAACGCCAAAAAAAATGCACCTAAACTTTGGGAGCTCACCAAAGGAGGAAAAGTATTTGCTATGGGTGGCTGTAAAACCATTATTCTCAGTGCGAAAGGCGAAGGTTCTCTTTCCTTTTATACAGGAACAAAAGAAAACGAAGATTGGGTGAAAACTTCTGGCATCGACTTTGAAGACAAGCATCAAGTTTACGATTGGTTTAAACTCCGCTTTGCTGATTGGAGCAACGATTGGCATGAATTGTTTGAAACCGACGAAAGTTATTTCGTTCCACGGCCACAGTATCATTTTCCATTAGATCAACATTGGAAAACATTACCTAATCTTACGATGCTCGGTGACGCAGCACATCGTATGCCACCGTATGCCGGTGAAGGTGTGAATCAAGCAATGAAAGATGCACTTGAACTAGCGGAGGCGTTAACTGAAAGTGATTTTAAAAATGCAGTAGATGCCATCGCATCTTTTGAAAAGAAGATGTGCGAGAGAGCTTCAGAAATAACCCAAGAGACCTTAGAAAATACCGAGCGAATGCATTCGGAGAATTCATTAAAAATAATGTTAGAGTTTTTTACAAATAATCATGTTACTCAAGAATAAAAAAGTTGCTGTCGTTGGTGGCGGACCCGTTGGTCTTACCATAGCAACTTTACTGCAGCAGAAAGGAATAGATGTAACCGTTTACGAGCGCGACAAAAACGCGCAGACAAGAATTTGGGGTGGCACACTCGACTTGCACAAAAGCACAGGACAAGAAGTTATGAAGAAAGCTGGATTGCTGGAAAGCTATTTTACAAAGGCACTGCCTATGGGAATCATCTTCGCCGATGAACAAGGTAACATATTATCCACTAAAGAAATTACACCTGAAAACCGACTTGATAATCCTGAGATAAATAGAAATGATTTAAGGAAACTGTTGCTCGACAGCTTAACAAGCGACACCGTTATTTGGGATAGCAAATTAACATCGCTTGAAGAACATCATGGAAGATGGCTTTTACATTTTGAAAATCGATCCGATGCAACAGCAGATGTTGTTATCGGAGCCAATGGAGGAATGTCGAGCGTGAGAAAATATGTAACTGATGCTGAAGTAGAAGATACTGGAACATTTATAATACAAGGCGATGTACCCGAACCAGAAACAAGATGTCCGGAGTTTTATCAATGGTGCAACGGGCATAGATTGATGACATCGCATCAAGGTAATTTGTTAGTAGCAAATCCTTACAACAATGGTGCAATGAGCTACGGCATCATTTTTAAAAAGCCAGAAGAATGGAGTACCAATGATATGATTGACCTTCAGGATACAGACAGTACTATGAAATTTCTTTCAAGCAGATTCTCGGGTTGGCACGATCGTTACCACGGCCTATTTCGCTCTACTACTTTCTTCGTCGGATTAACTACTAGAAAAATTCCTTTGGATAAACCATGGAAGAGTAATCGCACTTTGCCGATCACACTCATTGGCGATGCCGCTCACCTCATGCCACCTTTTGCAGGTCAGGGTGTGAACATTGGATTGATGGACGCATTAATTTTATCCGATAATCTAGCAAATGAAAAATTCGAAACCGTTCAAGCTGCCATCGACGATTACGAACAAAAAATGTTTGTGTACGCAAAAGAAGCACAGCGCGATTCAAGTGAGAACGAAATAGAAATGCGTCATCCAGATTTTTCATTCCAGCAGTTTTTTCGATAAGCTCCTTCAAAGACGATTCTCCATTATTTTGCGATTAAAGCACGCAAGCGTTATCTTGAAGAGATAATGCTATTTGAATTAAATAAAACAGGACGCCAAGCTACTAAAACCAAAACATGAACTCAAAAACCAAACTTATTATCACAGGCGCCAGCGGTATGGTTGGCGAAGGTGTACTCCTCACCGCACTACAACGCGAAGATGTAGAAGGGGTGCTGGTCGTGGGCCGAAGGCCTTGCGGCACTGCGCATCCTAAATTAAAAGAAATTATCCACCAGGACTTTTTCGACCTCGCTCCTATTGAAAGTCAACTCAATGGCTACGATGGTTGCTTGTTTTGTCTCGGTGTTTCGTCTGTCGGCATGAAGGAAGATGTGTATTACAAAATGACTTACGAGCTGACAACGAACTTCGCGCAAACATTGGCGAAGCAAAATCCGAATATGGCGTTTTGTTATATCTCCGGTGCCTCCACCGATAGCACAGAAAACGGAAGACTAATGTGGGCTCGCGTGAAAGGCAAAACCGAAAATGATTTGATGAAACTTTTCAAACGCGCTTACAACTTTCGACCAGGTGGACTCGAGCCTGTGCAGGGACAAAAAAATGTTTTGCGTATCTATTCCTATTTGGGTTGGCTCATCCCCGTCTTCAAGTTCTTCGCACCTAATTCAGTTTGCAAACTCGAAGACCTCGGCAACGCGATGGTAAACGCTGTAGCCAAAGGATCGGAAAAACAAATTCTTGAAGTGCCCGATATCATGACATTGTCAAAAAAATAACCTATAATTTTTTCTTAGCTGACTAAAACTTCTTGCATGAGTCTTGAGGAAATCAATGAATTAACAAAGAAAGCATACAACCAAACAGCTGCGAAGTATCACAATCATTTTAAAAATGAAATAAGTCAAAAGGAATACGATCGACTGCTGTTAGATAAATTCTCTAATATGCTTCCGGTCAACTCTTTGATCTGCGATGCAGGCTGCGGTCCGAGCGGGCACATTGGTAAATACTTATTTGATAAGGGACACCGAGTTGTCGGAATTGATATTTCTCAAAAATGTATTGACATCGCAACTTCATACAATCCACAGATAGACTTTAAAGTAATGGATATGATGAATATGAATTTCGAAAGCAATTCTTTGGATGCCATCATTTCGTTTTATTCA
>DASYTA010000701.1:0-7666 GCA_036002745.1 Cyclobacteriaceae bacterium
CGTGCTCAAGTATTTACTGTGGAAGAATCATGGCATCGCCACTCCTACCGGCAATTTGCTCATCGACCAAGTGATTGCATTCGCTTTTCTAACGAAAGTTTTTTTGGATGAGCTGGTTAAGTTAAGAGGTGATCAGCAAGTGATTGCTCACTTTCATGAATGGATGGCCAGTCTTCCTATTCTTGATATTACACGTGAGAAGATGCCGGTAAAAACCGTGTTCACTACCCATGCCACACAGTTAGGTAGACATCTGGCAATCAACTCACCCTTGTTCTACGCCCATCTTCCTTTTTTTAGCTGGGAAGAAGAAGCAAAAAGATTTGGCGTAATAACAGAGGCTTCTATTGAATATGGTTGCGCCCAGAAGTGCACGGTGTTCACCACCGTGAGTGAAGTTACAGCTCGCGAATGCAAACATTTATTGAAACGGATGCCTGAAGTGATTCTTCCAAACGGGTTGAACATTCAGCGCTTTGAAGCTTTGCATGAATTTCAAAACCTGCATGCCTTGTATAAAGAAAACCTCAATGAGTTTGTAATGGGTCATTTCTTTCAATCCTATTCCTTCGATCTGAATAAAACGCTCTATTTTTTTACTTCTGGCAGATATGAATATAAAAACAAAGGCTTCGATCTAACATTAGAAGCCCTAGTCCATCTCAACGAGCAATTGAAAGAAGAAAAGTCAGACATAACTGTAGTGATGTTTTTCGTCACGAAACGAGAATTCACAAGCATCAAACCTGAAGTCCTACAATCGAAGGCAGTGATGGAAGAAATCCGTCAAGTTTGTTCTGCCATTCAGAAACAAGTGGGTCAACGATTTTTTCTTGAAAGCACGGCACGCCAGGATCAAAGGCTTCCCGATCTTAACAGTTTTGTAGATGAGTACTGGGCGCTTCGGTATCGCAGAACAATTCAAACCTGGAAAACCAAAAATCTGCCCCAAACAGTTACGCACCGATTAATAAACGAAGATCATGATGATATTGTACGATTTATCACTCGTAGAAAATTGATCAACCGGCCAGAGGATAAAGTAAAAATTATCTATCATCCGGATTTTATCAACTCCACCAATCCTTTGTTTGGTTTGGACTATAGTCAGTTCGTGCGAGGATGTCACTTAGGAATTTTTCCAAGTTATTACGAACCATGGGGATACACTCCGCTCGAGTGCATGGCCAGTGGAGTTCCTGCAGTGACCAGCGATCTCAGTGGCTTTGGTGATTACTTGATGAAGCACATGCCCGATCACGAGAAAGGTGGAATGTTTGTAGTGGAACGAGGCAAGAGGACTTTCGATTGGAGTGCGAAGCAGCTGTCTGCTTTTCTCTATAGGTTTCTAAAGCAAAGCAGAAGGGACAGAATTATGCAACGCAATAATGTAGAGAGTTATTCTTCTGTTTTTGATTGGAGTAATTTGATCAAGCAATACGAGGCTGCCTATGAGCTGGCAGCCAATCAATGATTCCTATTTTATTCGCTCGACTTTCTCAATAAAATATTTTGTGTCTCCGCGCCAGGCAAAAGTTGCGTAGCGCTTGATGAAATGTAAGTTGACGCGCTCACCGCTAAGCGCCACTTGTTCTAGTTCTTTGATTACTTCTTTCTGATCACTCTCTACAGAAAAATCGAATGATTCTGCAATAGGACTGGCTCCTTTCAGCGCACCAAAAGTTTCGAGATTAAGTTTCCCTTCATAGGTTTTGAAGATCACACCTTTTTGTGTTACGCGCAACACTTTACCCGCCATGATCCCTGTTTCATAAACTCCCCAATAGAGAAAGGCAAGTAGTGCAAGTCCTACGACAATTATGAAAATGAGAATTCGTTTCACAATTTTTCTTGTTGTTTTCGCAACACGTTGACCAAAACTTTCATTTTCCATATCGGGATTTATTTTCAGTAAACTATACCGTCATAATCTCCACTTCCTTCTTCTTCATCAAACTCTCAATTTTTAAAATAAAGTCGTCAGTCAATTTTTGAGTTGTCTCTTCTGCATTCTTTACATCATCTTCAGATACCCCTTTCACTTTCTTTAGTGCTTCGTTCGTTTCCTTGCGAATGCTTCGAACACTTACTTTACCGTGCTCGCATTCTTGTCCAACTTGCTTTACCAATTGTTTCCTACGCTCTTCGGTAAGCATAGGCACGTTGATGATCACTTGTTGACCATCATTTTGCGGAGTCAATCCAATATTAGCATTCATGATCGACTTCTCAATCTCTTGAATCAAACTCTTTTCCCAAGGTTTAATAAAAATACTTCTTGCATCAGGTGTAGTGATCGACGACACCTGGCTGAGCGGGCTCATCGCACCATAATAAGAAACCATAATGCCGTCAAGCATGGAGGGGTTGGCTTTGCCCGCGCGAATTTTTGCAAGTTCGCTTGCAACATGACTCAATGCCTTGTTCATTCGATCTTTGGCATCTTCGAGGTATAATTCTAATTCTTCCATAAGAATAGTAAGTATATAAGTTCTAAGTTTTTAGCTTATCAAAGTTCCTGCTTGTTCGCCTTTCGCAATGTGCACCAGGTTCCCTTTTTTGTTCATATCAAAAACAATGATCGGCAGTTTGTTCTCCATGCACAGAGTGAAGGCAGTCATATCCATGATGTTGAGGTTTTTCTCATACGCTTCCTGAAACGAAAGTTTGGTGTAGCGCACCGCATCTGGAAATTTCAATGGGTCTTTCGTGTAAACTCCATCAACTCGCGTTCCTTTCAAAACAACATCTGCCTGAAGTTCTATCGCACGTAAACTTGCTGTCGAGTCAGTGGTAAAGTAAGGGTTGCCTATACCCGCACCAAAAATAACGATCCGCCCTTTTTCCAAGTGACGGATCGCTCTGCGTCTGATAAACGGTTCGCAGACCTGTTCCATTTTAATACCCGCCATTAGTCGCGTGTACACACCGTGCCGCTCCAATGCACTTTGCAATGCCATCGCATTGATCACTGTTGCCAACATGCCCATGTAGTCACCCTGCACACGGTCGATACCCAGCGCTTCTGCCTGACCACCACGAAAAATATTTCCGCCGCCAATAACAATCGCAAGCTCTACGCCCTGATCCTTCACCAATTTTATCTCTTCACAATACTGCTCCAGCACAACCGGATCGATGTTGGTGGTTTTCGAGCCCATCAGCGCCTCACCGCTAAGCTTTAAGAGGATCCTTTTGTATTTCATCTTAGATTATTTCAGCAAATATGACAGGGATTTCATGATTTTACAAAAGTTATGAGCGAAGTATGGATTTACTTTTTACACAGGCCTGACCATCAAAGTTTTTTAAGAAATGGCGGCCTGTCCTCGCGAGGCGCTCGGCCATCTGGCTGTCGGCAGTCGCCAACCTCACACTCCCGAATCATCGGGACCACTTCGGGCTCCGCAATGCCTCCATCCCTGGCCGATGCTTCTTCGTAGCGATGAGCAACTCAAAACGCTAGCATGTCATTATTCTGATGACGTTTAAAAGTGATCAAGAGCTATTTCGGACTCGTAGAAAATTTGAATCGTATTTTTTTCCAAAACCTTCGATGAATTGTCATTAGTTAAGAATGCTCGGCTCCTCAAATTGCATTTTGGCGACAGCCATTCCAGTCCAACTCCACTTGCCATCGATCTTTGATTAAACAAAAAAATATGGAAACGAATAACACACTTTATTATACTGATGGGCACCAGGTTACTATCACCGACTCTGGGATCAAAGTGAAGAAAACACTTTATCATCTTAATGGCATCACGCGCCACGGACTTTCTGTTATTTATCCCCCGCGCGTTCCATTCATGCTCCTTATTGCTCTTGGTATCGGTTTATTCATAACTGGCACAATGAACTTTATCCCAACCACGTGGAACGCATATGTTACCATTTTTGGTTTTTCTTTCTTGGTTGTTTCATTGTTCATGGCCAGCGGTGTTCTACTCGTTCTCACGGGTATTTTCGTTATGCTGAGATTACGCGAAAAATATGCCGTTCATATCACGACAGCTGAAGGAGAAAAAGATGTGGTAGTGAGTCGCAGTCGCGAGTATATCAGCCAGATTGTAGATGCGCTTAATCGCGCTTTTCTTGATTTGGTAAAGCCCGGCAAAGAAGGAAAGAGAGTTTTGAAATGACTATGAAAAAAGCTCGTTCAATAATAAATTGGGCGAGCCTCTCTTTAAAGTAAATTATTTTTTAATCTATCTCAACCGATCCGAATCTTTCACCAAGTTCTCATCCTTCTTGATAAATCGGTTGGCTACAGCATTGCACACCATCGCCACAGCCGGCAAGAAAAGTGACACACCATAATTTCCACTAATGTTGTTGGCTTGAATAAGTTTAATGGCGAGGTAAGCCGCAGAACCCATACACCCTGCCATGAACAAAGAATTAAGTGCACCCAATTTCAATTGCAACAATCGATTATTAAATTTTCCAATTTCTAACACAGAAATAGTAGCTGCTGCAATACTAAGAATAGCAATGATTGAATAAGGGAAATAAATCACCGTATTTGCGTCACCAGTTTTTACTCCGTAATAAAGCGGGTACAACACCCAGCGTGTTGTTTCATTTTTTGCTTCCCACACGGGAAAAAAAATCATTCCTACTAAACTGGCAGCTGCGATTGCCAGAAATACCGTTTGTTTTCTTTGCCACATGATCGGTTGGGTTTAACTTGCACAACTGTCGCAAAAATAACAATAGAACTCAAGCTACCTCATATTTAAAAATGAAAACTGCTTACATCGTTGACATTCTTCGAACGCCAATAGGAAAATATGGTGGCTCGCTGGCTTCTGTTCGTCCGGATGATATGGCTGCCTTAGTTATCAAAAAATTATTAGAGCGCAATCCAAACATTGATCCTACCCAAATCGAAGACGTCATCTTTGGTGCCGCCAACCAGGCAGGAGAAGACAATCGCAATGTAGCTCGAATGGCCGCACTGCTTGCCGGGCTGCCAACTAATGTCGGTGGTGTCACCGTAAATCGTTTGTGTGCTTCTGGATTACAAGCAATCATGGATGCATCTCGTGGAATTTTTCATGGCGATGGCGAGGTTTACATTGCGGGTGGTGTAGAGAGCATGACACGCGCTCCATTCGTTATGGCAAAAAATGATGAACCGTTTTCTCGCAAGGCGGAAGTTTATGATTCCACCATCGGCTGGCGATTTACCAATTCAAAACTGTATCATCCATTTAGTATGGGTGAAACGGCAGAGAACGTAGCTGAGAAATGGAAAGTGAGTCGCGAAGACCAGGATAATTTTGCCCTAGCATCACAACAGAAATATTTTCAGGCACAAGCTGCCAATAAATTTAAAGAAGAGTTGGTTGCTGTTCCTGTTTCAAAAGGCAAGGAGAATTTTGTTTTCGATAAAGATGAATATCCACGCGAAACTTCGTTGGAAAAGTTAGCAGCATTAAAACCTGCATTCAAAGAAGGGGGAAGTGTAACCGCAGGAAATTCTTCTGGCATCAATGATGGTGCTGCCGCTTCATTGATTGCAAGTGAAGAGTTTGTTAAAAAAAATAATTTGAAGCCATTGGCGCGAGTTGTATCAGTAGCGATTGCAGGAGTTGATCCCGCTTATATGGGCATTGGCCCTGTGCCTGCAACACAGAAAGCTTTGCAACGTGCAGGATTAAAAATCAGTGACCTCGCTCTGATCGAATTAAATGAAGCATTTGCGTCGCAATCATTGGCATGTGTTCGTGATCTTGTTCTTGATCCAACGACAGTGAATGTAAACGGTGGAGCAATTGCTATCGGCCATCCGCTCGGCTGCAGTGGTGTGCGCATCAGCGCTACATTGATTCACGAAATGAAAAAACGAAAAGTAAAATACGGGCTGGCTACCATGTGTATTGGGGTTGGTCAAGGTGCTGCAATCATTTATGAAAACGTTTAAAGTGGTTCTCATCTATGGAAAAAGCTGATAAATTTAATTTAATAGTTCTTCAGATTTTAATTGGCTTAGGGAGTGGATTAATTGGAGCCCTTCTTCTGTCTAGTTTTGAAATCACCGGATGGAATGATATTTACGGAACAATAATATTTGCACTTATCGGAGGCTATTTATTTATGTTCGCTGGAGTTGGAGCTACCGGTTATTTCTTTTTAAAAAAAATTAAAGCGCTAAGAATTTTTTCACAGCTTCAATTTCAAAGCCTTATCGGCTTGATTGTCGGAATTGGAGGATTATTTTTTATTGCAATAACAGCAGGAAATCTAAAATTGCCGAATTTCATCATAAACTCCATTGCAATTTTATTTCCATTGATTGGAACAATAGTCGGCTTTAACTTTAGGTTGAGCAGAACGTAAAATTGTAAATTTGATATAAGAAAAAATTTCCATGGCAATTCGCAGACCTTTTAATTTAAAACAGTGGATTACCGATAATCGTGATTTGCTGAAGCCTCCCGTTGGCAATAAAAATCTCTATGCCGATGCAGGTGATTACATCGTGATGATGGTGGGTGGGCCAAATGCACGCAAGGATTATCACTTCAACCAAACCGAAGAATTATTTTACCAATTGCAAGGCGGCATCAACGTACGTATTCAAGAAGATGGAAAAGCAGCTGACATTCCCATCAAAGAAGGAGAAATGTTTTTGCTTCCCGCCAACACACCTCATCGCCCGGAACGTCCCGCTGACACCGTCGGTTTAGTAATTGAATGCAAGCGCTCAGCGAATACTTATCAAGATGGGTTAATTTGGTTTTGCGAGAAGTGCAACAACAAACTGCACGAATACCGCTTTCATCTTGATAATATTGAAAAAGATTTTATTCCGCGCTTCCGCGATTTCTATGGATCTGAAGAGTTGCGCACTTGTAAAAAATGCGGTACAGTGATGGACGCTGATCCTAGGTTCGTTTAAAAAAAATAAAGTATGAGAAAGCTATTTTGCATTTCTTGGCTTTTAGCTTTAGCAGTTTCAGCCCATGCTCAAAACTATCGAAAAATAAAAGTCGGAATTGGATTTGGTTCTTCATCCAATACTGGATTCCCTCCTCTACTATACTTAGAACCTGCTTATCGCATTAATGATGTATGGTCCTTAGGGATCAAGGTGGAGGCTGGAAGTTTTCAGAATGGTTATTTGCTAACGAATTCTTATGGCTGCAATGGACAATATTATTTTTTAACTAAGAATAAGATTCGCCCATTTATTGGGTTAGGCTTAAGTCTTTACTCCATCGCCAACAATGGGCTTGTCAATGATGGTGGTGAACCCCACTATGAAAGAAATAAAATGGGTTTTTATCCGAGATTGGGGTTCGATTACGGTCATCTCTCTATCGTCTTAGATTACAATTTAATGACCCCATTTAAGGCGGAGAATGAAGACATTTTAAATCCAGGTTCTACAACTGTATCCTATTTGAATGGCAATTACCTTGCTATAAAAATTGGTATCGTCATTGGGGGTGGTAAAAAGAAGTAATCTTGAAAGGAGTTGCATACTACGAATCACCTGTCGGAGAATTAATCATCGAATCCGACAATGATAAAATCACAATGCTTGGATTTCTCTGGGATCCGAAACGGGAGGAAAATCGGACGCCAATAATCGAACAGTGCATTTCTGAATTGGAAGAGTACTTTTTTCAAGGAAGAAAATTTTTCTCCTTTGAAA
>DASYTA010000702.1:0-3305 GCA_036002745.1 Cyclobacteriaceae bacterium
GGTTTGATTGATGGATCCTTAATCTCCTTAGCGAGTTGCCAGGCGTGAAAATATTCGCGTTGCTCCAGATATATTTTGGCCAACCAATAGTTTACTTCATTAAGTTGATCCCATTCTGGATAAACTTTTTTGGTTTGAACAAACATTTCTTTTGCCACTACCGAGAATCCCAGCCGGTGTGCCGACAACGCATAGTAGAAACAAGCATATTCAGGGTATGGATTATTGCGGTCGTAAACCATTAGTGACTTGAAAGCGTCCATCGAGGAACTATAATTTCCTTCGTTGTAAAGGTCCTTTGCTTTTTTGAAGTCACGTTTGAAATCTTGAGCAAAAAGTGATGAAACAGAAAATAAAATACAACAGACAAACAAGATTCGTCCATTGATAATTGATAATCCAAAATTGTCAATTAATTTTTTCATTCCCATTCAATAGTAGCAGGTGGCTTCGAACTAATGTCGTACACAACACGGTTAATTCCTTTTACTTTATTAATAATGTCGGAAGAAACTTCACTCAAAAATTCGTGAGGCAAATGCGCCCAATCTGCGGTCATTCCATCCACACTTTGCACTGCTCGTAGTGCTACCACTTGCTCATAAGTGCGCTCATCGCCCATAACGCCAACGGAATGAATTGGCAGTAGCACAGCCCCTGCTTGCCAAACTTTATCGTACAAATTATGTTTACGCAAAGCGCTAATAAAAATCTGATCAGCAGATTGTAAAATTTTTACTTTCTCCGGAGAGATATCGCCTAAAATACGAATACCAAGACCAGGACCTGGAAAAGGATGTCTTCCTAAAATGGCAGAATCGATGTGAAGTGTTTTTCCGACGAGACGCACTTCATCTTTAAACAAAGTATTTAGTGGCTCAACCACCTTTAGTTTCATTTTTTCAGGAAGCCCACCTACGTTGTGATGTGATTTGATAGTAGCCGATGGGCCTTTAATTGAAACGGATTCAATCACATCCGGATAAATCGTTCCTTGACCCAACCATTTTACATCTGATATCTTATGCGACTCCTCATCGAATACATCAATAAATGTTTTGCCAATAGCTTTCCGTTTTGCCTCCGGTTCCTTTATTTCCGATAACGCTGAATAAAATTTTTGTTTGGCATCAATACCTTTCACATTCAGTCCCATTCCTTCATAAGAAGCAAGCACTTGTTCAAACTCACCTTTTCTTAAAAGGCCATTATCTACAAAAATGCAATAGAGGTTTTTTCCAATGGCTTTATGTATGAGTGTTGCCGCTACAGTAGAATCAACTCCACCTGAAAGCGCCATCACCACTTTGTCGTTGCCTAATTTATTTTTTAAATCCTGAATGGTGGTTTCTACAAACTGATCGGGTGTCCAATCTTGAGCACAACCACAAATGTGAACAACAAAATTCCGAAGCAAATTTTTGCCTTCCAGCGTGTGCGTTACTTCCGGATGAAACTGAATACCGTAAATTTTTTCGTTCTTCAGTTTATAAGCTGCAATTTTTACTGATTGAGTGCCAGCGGTTATTTCAAAATTATCCGGAACTGAAACGATGGTATCGGCATGTGACATCCATACTTGCGAGTCGATAGAAATCTCTTTGAGCAATTCATTGTGATGATCAACGGTAGAAAGTTTTGCTCTACCATATTCTCGCATTTGCGAAGGAGAAACTGTTCCTCCCATTTTATGAGCGATTAACTGTGCTCCATAACAAACGCCCAATACAGGTATATTTCCGAATTGTTTAATGTCCACATCGGGTGCACCCGCATCTCGTACAGAACATGGGCTTCCCGAAAGGATCACGCCCTTAATACCAGGATGAATTGTAGGAATGTGGTTAAATGGATGAATTTCGCAATAAACATTCAGTTCACGTACCCTGCGGGCTATCAATTGAGTGAACTGCGAACCGAAATCAAGGATGAGGATTTGCTCTGGCATTCGCAAAAATAAAAGGTTAATGCTAGAGAACAATAAACATTTACCAGGCCATTTTAACCAAGCCAACCTGGAACCCCATGCTTGCGAAATTCTTGTAACCGAAGTCTGAGCTGGTATTGGTAGAGAAATCGTAATGAAATGCTGCCTTGAGTCGCCATGGCGAATTCTCCTTAAAGCCCACCAAAACTCCTGCCTCCGGTCTGACTAAAAATCCCCACGAGGTACCACTCGATCCATAGATGTTGTAGTACTGGGCAAATTTATCATAGGCCGCCCCTATGCCCAATCCCGCATATGGATTTACAATCTTCTCCATCGGCATGAAAAAATAGTCAAGGTTCAGACTTAGACTATAATTATAAGCATAGTTATAAAGATCGGTAGAGATAGACTGCACTCCGTAGTTATAAGTAGTATAGGGAAAATATTCTTTGTAAACCGCCCAGCCAAAGTCTCCACCAACCCAAAACTTGTCTTCTTCATTAAGTCTTTTTCTAAATCCTAATTTCGTGCCCAATGAACTTGATTGGCTAATGAAATCCTTGTTGGAAAGAGGTGAATTGTTATCCCACGAGAGAAAATAAAATCGATCAAAATCACGTCCAGATTTTGGAGTTGAAATTTTACCTGTGTTCTTATCCGGATTTTTGGAACGATCATAATAATATTGAGCTTTTACGCTGATGAAGCTCAAGAACACGATTGCTATTGACCAAAAAATATTCTTCATCACTGTTTCTTTAAATATGAGGATTGCTTAAACGCCTGGTCAATGGCTTTGGTGGTAAGACCAGATAAATCAGGGGATGAAACCAAATCACTGATATCACAATACCAGAGTAGGGTTGGTTTGCCGTTGGTAAGTTTTTTAACATCGAAAATTTCTAGGTATAAATCAGCCTGATCAGTTTCGCTATAAGTAGGATAACCATATCCATAACCATAGCCAAACCCGTAACCATAACCATACCCATAGGGATTGTAATTATAAGATTGATACACGTTAACAGTTTCAACAACAAAGATGTAAACTCTTAAATCCGGATTTTGTTTTTTACCAACTTGCGTAAATCCGGCTGCGTTCATTTTGTTTATGACTTCACTCGTAACCACATGGGGATACTCGCCACCATTGTTGCTGCACCCTGTGCACCAGACCGTATCAACTTGATTAGATGAGTTGGTAAAATAACTGATTGTGTCTACCGGCAAATAATAGGATATAAACTTTGTAAAGTCTACAGTATTATCATAGTCCGTAGTGACCACCATGTTTTTAACCAGATCACTTGTGTTTGGTTTCGGTTCGCATCCCCAGAAAAATAATGCAACCCCTACTACTACAATGAACCTCTTC
>DASYTA010000703.1:0-2741 GCA_036002745.1 Cyclobacteriaceae bacterium
CAGGTGTTGCTACCTCGGCCGATGCCAATTCAAGTTACTGGAACCCAGCGAAGCTTGCTTTTGTAGACAAAGGATTTGGATTTTCGACGTCTTATACTCCATGGCTAGCCAAGATTATCAATGACATGAAGTTGATCTATCTCACTGGTTTCTATAAAATAGATAGAAATCAAGCAGTGTCGGGGTCATTGAAATATTTTGATATGGGTGATATTCAATTCAACCATGGACCTGACGCATCTCAGCAAGATGGAAGATATAACCCTAAAGAGTATTCAATAGATCTAACCTATTCCCGATTGTTAACAGAACATTTCAGTTTAGGTGGAACATTAAAGTATGTGCGGTCAAATCTTACGGGTGCAAACCCCAATATCTCTGATGCAAGAGCCGGTCAATCGGTTGCTGTTGATATGGGTGTATACTATACCAAACCTTTTCAATCTCATAATGCCTCACTATCACTTGCCGCAGCAATTACAAATCTGGGATCTAAAATGACTTACACGAGTGCGGCGAATAAAGATTTCATTCCAACAAATCTTAGGATTGGCGGGGCATTCAAAACTGAGCTTGACCAGATGAACAGTCTTACTTTCGTTTTGGATTTTAACAAGTTGATGGTGCCAAGTCCTGGTCCAGGAAACAAATCAAAATCATTGCTTAACGGAGTTTTTGGATCATTCTCTGATGCGCAAGGAGGGTTTGCAGAAGAGATGAGGGAGATTACAATTTCCTCTGGCATGGAGTATTGGTATAACAATTTCTTCGCTGCAAGACTTGGCTATTTTTATGAAGCGAAAGACAAAGGCAACCGTAAATACTTCACCGCTGGGTTAGGCTTTAGATACGAAAGCGTGGCTCGTGACATGTTTGGTTTAGATATAGCCTACATGGTGCCAACAACAGTTGGCCAAAATGCACTGGCTGAGACATTGAGATTTACATTATTCTATGTGCTACCCGTTAAAGAGGTTAAGCAAAATGAATCCGTAACGGATAAATGAGTCGATGCTGAACCGCTCGATTGCTCCAGCTTTTTCAAAAACATTTTCTTTCGATTTACCCAATCCGGAGATTATCAAATTGCCTAGCGCAGTTGAATTTGTCTCTCTCCTGGGTCTTCAACAAGAAGTCTTTAAAATTGAGGTAATCTTCAATGCAGGAAAATGGCAAGAGCCTAAGCCTGGGTTAGCTCACTTTACTTCCATCATGCTTGACAAGGGCGCAGCTAGCAAGTCATCCAAAGAAATTGCAGAGGTGTTGGATTACTATGGAGCCCAAGTAGAAATTTCTTCGGGTTATGATTACGTTTCCATTTCACTATACGGTTTAAAGAAGTTTGTTAGGGAAATATTACCCATCTTCATTGAAATCCTTTCCGATCCTGCTTTTGCCGAGGAAGAGTTCGATCTTCAAAAAAAAATATTTCTTCAAAACCTTGAGATCAATGAAAAGAAAACCAGTTTCCTCGCTTCTCGCTTAATTCGAAAAAATATTTTTGGCTCGAATCACCCGTATGGCAATTCGGTAGAAAAGTCAGATGTAAATAGCATCACGAGGAATGAGCTTAAGAACTATTTCACATCAAATTTTTTGCCTCATGAAATCTATTTAGTGGGAAGCTTAGAAAGCCAGCAAATAGATTGGGTCATCAATCAACTTTCATTACTGAAGCTAAGGTCATCAAATGCCAACAAAGATTTTGTGATAGAACCCCGAGACCCCAATCAACATGTTGCAAAACCTGATGGTGTTCAAAGTTCAATTCGGATTGGGATGAGAACAATTAACCGCGGCCACAAGGACTACTTCTCGCTACTTTTACTAAATCATATACTGGGTGGATACTTTGGATCTCGATTGATGAAAAATATCCGCGAAGAAAAGGGCCTGACCTATGGCATCCACTCTTCTTTGAATCCTTTCAAGAATGATTGCATGTTCTCTATCGGTGCCGACGTGGATAGAAGCAATGTCGAACTCACTATAAATGAAATAAAAAAAGAAATTGAGGCATTGCGTCTTAATCAAATCAGTGAAGATGAACTTGATATTTCTAAGAATCATCTTCTTGGTGGTATTCAATTGGAAATGGCTAATCCATTTTCCACTTTCGATAAGATTAAAAATGTTCGACTGAATAAATTGGAAAAAGAATATTACAATAGTCTTTTCGCATCTGTAAAATCAACAACTGCTGAAGGTCTTCAGACAATTGCTCAGAAATATCTTAGTACAAATGATCTTACTATTGTTTCTGTAGGATAAGACCCTCTTTAAAAGATCAAAAACTTTATCAGTTGTAACTCCTGGGATTCAAGGATTCTTTTGGATAGATAAATTTCGTATAGATATAAAACAAAAAAAGCCTCACAACTTTCGAAGTGAGGCTTAATTTAAAAAAGTAGGGCAACGACTTACTCTCCCGGGTTTTACCCTAGTACCATCAGCGCTGGTGGTCTTAACTGCTCTGTTCGGAATGGGAAGAGGTGGTCCCCACCGCCATAGTCGCCTTAAGTTCTTAATCTGGATTTTCAGGATTGTTGGATGAACTGGATTTAATCCTGTTAATCTTCTAATCCTTTACATCCTGATCCAATATCGTTGACACACCGGAGAAATATTTTTGAGTATTGAAGTTTGCAGTAATGTGCAACAAGCACATGGGTGAAATTGTTTTGATCATTGAAGATCATCTTCTGAAGCGTTTGGGCCATTAGTACTGCTCGGCTTTGCCA
>DASYTA010000704.1:0-3412 GCA_036002745.1 Cyclobacteriaceae bacterium
GTGAGTACAAAATAGCAACGTTATTTACTTCATCTGAAGAAACAACTAAACTAATAAAGTCAGATGCTATATTGGTAGATAAAAAACTGGATGGTATTAAGGATGGAAGCAGGGAATTTTCTGTGGCATTAGCAATTCTTAAGGCAATTAAAAGGTACAACCTTCATCACGTAATTGCCTTTACGGGAACAATAGAAGAGAGTATCCGCTTTCAAAAATTATTAATGAATGTTTCGAAAGTGATGGAACAAAAGATTGATGTCTTTCATATCGACGGCACCATTTCTGAAAAAAATCGAAATGATATATTGAACGAATATCACGCCTCACCCTGTGCTATTGTGACAAATGCAAAGCTGCTAGGGGAGGGTTTCGACATGCCGGCGGTTGATGCTGTTGCCTTTGTAACTGACAAATCGAGTGTTACCGATATTGTCCAGGCCTCCGGAAGAGCTTGGCGATTAAGTGAAGGAAAGGAGTTTGGTTATATATTACTTCCCTGTGTATTGGACGAAGAGAAAAAGCCGATAAAACAAGATTTCTTAAATCTTCGACGTGTCGTTGCAGCATTGAGTGCAAACGATGAAGTGCTTTACAATTACTTCAAACAATCAAATAATAATTCTAGCAATAGGAGAGGGAGGCCCATCGAATTTGAAAACCAACCTTTAGGATTTGATCTGATGAAGTTTTCAGAAAGCTTGAAACTTACTGTTTGGCGAAGTTTAAAACTCATTGAAACCTTAAATACAAAAATTGTTCCGTGGCAAGAAGCAGCAGAGTTTACGATGTCCCTTTCTATACATGGTATTACATCGATAAAAAAATGGGATCTGTACAATAATAACCATACACTTTTTCCAGGGGCACCTGATAAGAAGAAAGGCGTACCAAGGGACCTTCGAAAAGCATATGGTAAAGATTATAAGCCTTCATTGTTTTTTAGCAAACCAAAGGCGCGTGGTGGTTGGGCAACAGCAAAGGAAGCAGCGGCGTTCACTTATTCGTTGTCAGCTCATGGGATAATTAATTCAGGTACTTACCAGTGGTATTGTCGAAGACAAAATGCTTTTCCTGGGGCACCCCCTAAACCACTAAACATTCCAACAAAGCCATGGTTAATTTACGGAGACGATTATAAGCCCGAACTTTTCTTCTCCCAACCATCATTAGATAGGAACAAAAATTGGGCCAGCGCTGAGGAGTGTGCAAGATTTACTTCATCATTGGCTGCGTTTGGAGTGACGAATTACAAAAAATACATACGATACTGTAAGGATGAAACGATGTTCCCAGGAGCTCCCAAAAGACCGACTAACATTCCTTCTGATCCTAGGGTTGTTTATAAGGAAGAATTTCGAAATGATAAGTTTTTTCCTGGGGCAATTTCTTACAGCACTTACCTTCCATGGGAAGAGGTAGCAACCTTTACTCTTTCACTGGGTAAGTTTGGAGTAGATTCACATGAGAAGTGGATGAGTTATTTTGATGATGAATCTAAATTCCCAGGCGCTCCAAAACGATTGGAGGGTATCCCGAAGATGATTCGAAATGTTTACAGGGAGAATTATTCACCTAGCAAATTCTTTACCAATGGGAGAGATGTTCTGGACATTCCACCATGGGAAGAGGTAGCAGAATTTACGCGATCGTTAGAAAAGTTCGGCATAGATAATTATTCAAAGTGGTGGAAGTATTGGGATGATGAATCACATTTTCCAGGCGCACCGAAAAGACCAATTAACTATCGAAAAAATTTGCATACGGTTTATGGTGATAAGTTTGTAGCAACGATTTTTTTCACGAATACTAGAGACAATAAAAGGAAGGGAATAAAATTCAAAAAGTAAGTTGCGGGAGGAGAGGTAATTCCTATTCAACCAGAATTCTTGTATTGCCTGGAGCATCAAGCAGTATTTCAGCCAATTTGTTTATGAACGGTGGTGATTTTTTTTATTTGTGACTGAATGATTCGTATAGCTTTTGAATAATTTGTTCAAACTTGCAACTCTTGCCTTTTGTCTTGCTGCTGTTGCTCTAATGGCTCAGGACAAGAAGAAGATCGATTCGTTAAAATTGAAATTACAGTCCGTGCATGATGAGGATCGATTTCAAACACTCAATGAGTTATTCAAACAAACTAGCGCCACAAATTTTAATGAAGCACTTGGTTTTGCAGAGGAGTATTGTAAGATGGCAGAATCAATAAAAGATAGCGTAAAAATGGTCCAGGGTGGAAGAATGAAGTCTAACTCGTTAATGTACCTAGCAAGAAATGAAGAGGCAGTGGCGGTACTTCTTAAGATATTAGGAATTGCAAGAAGAAATCAAAAACAATTCCCAGAGCTGCATGACCACATAAAGTTTATTTTAAATAATGTTGGGGTTGCCAATATGTATCTCGGTAATTATGATAAATCACTAGAGTTTCATCTGCAATCACTGGAGTTACGTGAAAAGGAGGGGGAGAAAGTGGCAGTACGAACTTCGTATAATAATATTGGCTTGGTGTATTTTAATCTAAAGGAGTTTGAAAAAGCAATTCAATATTATAAAAAAGGGATTGAGTTGAGTAAAGTAAATAACTTAATGACAGGGGCTGATCGAATATACATTAATTTAGGTTTATCCTATCAACAGCTAGAAAGACATAATGAGGCGATTCAATCGATAAACAGCGGATTTAAAATTTGTGAGAGTAACTGTTCCGATAACATTAAAAAGGAAGGATGGGAGGGTTTAGGACTTGCTCAATTAGGAAAGAAGGAATATCGTTTAGCGAAGGAGAATTTTGAAAAGTCATTGGAGATAGCGCGCAAGCAAAATGACAAACGAGTTATCTGTGAAATCCTTCTATTTCTTGGCGAAATTGAGTTGGAACTTAAAAATGAAACTAAAGGTATTAGATTTTTAAAAGAGGCCGAATTCCTGGCCGAAGAAATTCACCTGGCTAAGATTAAGATTTTAATCTACAAGGATTTTGCAGAATATTATTCCAGTAAGAAGGATTATGAAAATTCGACTTTCTATCATCACAAGTATTCGGAGTTTAAAGATAGTGTGTTCTCCGAGCGGTTAATTGGTAATCTCACTACACTTCAAAATAGATTAGATCTACATGGTGTTATTAACGTGTCAACAGAAAAAAATCAAATTACTCTTCAAGACGAAAATATTCTTAGGATAAAAAGACAGGCTTTGTTTGTAATTGCTTCATGCTTTTTTACCTCATTTCTTGCAGTGTGGCTTTACTTTTTTACACGAAGGCAGCAAAGGATTAACCAAAGTCTCTCCGACGCAATAAAGATATTCGAAGAACAGAATTTTGAACTTGAATCATTCAACGAGCCTCATCCGGACTGAGTCATGAAGAAAAATCGATTAAGTTAGCGCTTAGTTATGGAAGGATGTA
>DASYTA010000705.1:0-9180 GCA_036002745.1 Cyclobacteriaceae bacterium
ATTTCCCCTGCATGGCTTCAATAGGATTGAGATAAAAAGAAACGGTCTTCGCTTCGAGTAAAGGATAAATGCCCGGATGGCTGTCTTCAATGTATAAGTCTGTAAAAGTAATTGCCACATATGGAAAATCTTGCCAAGCAGAGACTTCAATGCGCCCAATTTTTACCGGTGTGTTTAGGCTTTTGTTCGCTTCACGAATAAATTGTTGAATGATTTTATCTCTGAATAAATAAACAGAAACACCGAACGTGATGATTAAAACCACCAACGACAAGGAAAAGTAAAACAGGATTTTCTTTGCGACCTTCAAGTTGAAAAAATAGTTCCTCAAAAATACCGATAAAGTTTCAAGCGATCACAGTAATCGTCATCAAACAGTCAGTGCTCGCGGTGACTTACGCTATTTCAAACTCTTCAGCTGATGCGTGCTTCAAATATTCCTCATAGTCATAAGGCGCATCACCGCCTTCTAGAAGACTTCCTTCAGGGATAGTTGGAAAAATCTCTTCGTAGTTCTTCACCAGGTTCATGAACACACGCCTGTAGACATGCGTGCGATTTATTTTTTCAGGCTTATCGATACCGGATGCGCCCATCAGTTCAACAAAGCTCTCCACCGTATTTTTGTGGAAGTTGGCGACTCGTGTTTTTTTATCTTCAACAACAAGGCCCGCCATTAATTCTGGCTTTTGAGTTGCAACACCTGTGGGGCAAGTATTTTTATTACACTCCAACGCCTGAATGCAACCGAGCGCCATCATCATGGCACGTGCACAATTGCATGTATCTGCACCGAGTGCCATCGCTCGCAAAATGTGAAAACCTGTAAGCACTTTTCCAGAAGCAATCAACCTTACTTTGTTGCGAATACCAAAACCGATTAGCGAATTGTCTACAAAGGCGAGAGCATCTAGTAATGGCATGCCCACAAAATTGGTAAACTCCGGTGGCGCGGCACCCGTGCCACCTTCGCCACCATCAATAGTGATAAAGTCAGGATAACTGTTGAGTTGTACCATCGCTTTACAGATGGAAAGAAATTCACTTTTGCGACCCACACAAAGTTTGAAACCAACGGGCTTACCTCCAGAAAGCGTGCGGAGCTTTTCAACAAATTTTATTAGCTCAATTGGTGTAGAAAATGCACTGTGAAAAGGTGGAGAGAAAACAGTAGTACCTGCTTTCACTAAACGAATAGCGGCAATCTCAGGAGTATTTTTTGCTGCAGGCAAAATTCCTCCATGACCAGGCTTTGCACCTTGCGACAACTTGATCTCAATCATCTTCACATTAGGCTTTGTGGCATTTTGCTGAAAAGCGTTATCGGAAAATTTTCCGTCCTCGGTCCTTGCTCCGAAATAGCCAGTACCTATTTGCCAAATAATATCACCACCATGTTTTAAATGGTATGGGCTTAATCCTCCTTCGCCTGTGTTATGCGCGAAGCCACCAATCTTCGCACCAGCGTTTAATGCTTCAATCGCATTCTGACTGAGCGAACCAAAACTCATCGCCGACACATTGAGCACACTCATATCATAAGGCTGCGTGCATTTCTCTCCTCCAAACCGCACGCGAGGGTTGTGATCCATCTTATGAAAATCTTTAGGAGCAATTGAATGAGTAATCCATTCGTATCCTTCGGCATACACATCAAGCTGTGTCCCGAAAGGAATAGTATCTATTTGTTTTTTAGCTCGTTGATAAATAACAGAGCGTTCGTTGCGATTGATCGGCGCACCATCCGTGTCACTCTCCACAAAATATTGCTGGATCTTTGGTCGCAAGTCTTCAAACACATAACGCAACCTGCCAAAGAGAGGAAAATTTCTTTTGATCGATTGCCGCGTCTGAACCATATCAGCGAAGCCCATATAGATGAATGGCAAAACGAGGATATAAAAAAAAGCGGCATCAATCCAGAAGTAGGCCCACGCACCAATGGCGGCAATGATTACAACGGAAAGAGCAACGAAGATTTGGCGATTATTCATAGACAAGATAGGTTTGAGTTGGTTAAGTTAAGAAAGCGAAAGATCAACAACAAACTTGGTCGCACTACTAATTGATCTTATCTTTCGCCAAATATCAATTCATGAAAATTAAGAAAATCAGCTTTTTGTTCTACTGTGTAACTTCATTGTTTGTATCACTCACCCACTCACAATTTTTATTAGCTCAGAAATTTGCAGGAATGACTTTAAGCGGCGGCCCTTCAGGGGGAGGAAGCATTTATAGAATAAACGCTGATGGAAGTCAATATACAGAAATAAAGGATTTCGAAGTAGGAACAAATTATCCAACGCTAGCATTAGGCAAGGATGGGGCTCTTTATGGTACTACATATTTAGGTGGATCGAAAGGCTTTGGAACAATTTTCAAAATGAACACGGATGGAACCAATTACAAAACTCTCTATGAGTTTGACATACCAGGCGGATCCCCTAGCTACCTTCTTCATGCGTCGGACGGAAAACTCTATGGAATTACAAATCATACAAATCAGCCAACAACTTTATACAGCATCAACGTTAATGGCACCGGTTTTTCTGTCATAAAGAGTTTTGGACCAAATGCCACAATTGGCGAATTATTCGAGGCGGCGAATGGTAAAATTTATGCCCTGTCGACAACAGGGGGACTAAATAATTCAGGGAGTCTTTTCTCAATAAGTAAAGATGGATCTGGATATTCTGTTATACAGAGTTTTCCGATCGATGGACCGGTAATAGTTGCAGCATTAATTCAGGATTCTAACGGAGACATTTATGGTGTGGCCCCAGGAGGATCTGATCAAGCAGGAATAATATTTACAATGAAATCTGACGGAACTGGTTTCACCAAACTCTACGATTTTATAGGACAGTTTCCTAACAACACCCTAACACTCGGGTCCGACGGAAACTTGTACGGTGCAGCATCAGGTGGGCAAAATGGAGCCGGAATGATCTTTACTATTAAAAAGGACGGAAGCAATTTTCAAAAAATTTATGATCTTACACTTTCTGATGGAAGTTACTTTCGACAACAGCTCCTACAAGACAATAATGGTTTTTTGTATGGAGTAACTGTCACGGGAGGTCCACTAGCAGCCGGCGTGATTTTTAAAATCAAAACTAATGGAAGTAGTTATCAGAAGATTTATGACTTCGAAAACAACACTGGCATGGGCCAATATAGTGGGCAAATTATCACTACCAATAATATTATATACGGCATAAACAGTGTTGGTGCTGCCTATGGAGCAGGGAATATATTTTCTATCCACCCTGATGGCTCAGGGTATACTAATCTACATGATTTTGGAGGAGCGATCGGAACATATCCTTATGGCAATCTTATTCAGGGCGTTGATTCTTTACTGTATGGGACTACTTATTCCGGTGGAGCTCATAATTTAGGGACGATTTTTTCTATTGATGGCAACGGAAAAAATTATAAGAAGCTTTATGACTTTGATGGGTTAAGTGGAGCAAATCCATACGAGGGTCTTACACAAGCTCCAGATGGATACCTTTATGGTACAGCGTCATCCGGAGGAACAGGTGTTACGGGAACTATCTACAAAATAAAACCGGATGGAACTGGCTTTACTAAGCTGCTTGATTTTGATGATTACAATGGCAAAGGTTTGTCGCCGTTCGCTTCGCCAATCCTTGGCTTAGATGGAAAGTTATATGGAATGGCTTACCAAGGAGGACTTAATGGTTCTGGAATAATATATTCTATAAAAACAGATGGGAGTGGATTTACAAAGCTTATTGATTTTAGCTCATCGAATGGTGAAAGTCCCTACAGTTCATTAATTCAAGGCTCAGATGGTACTCTATATGGAATGACTCCAAATGGAGGAATCCATTCCAGAGGTGTCATTTTCTCTATTAAACCCAGCGGTACAGGTTATACTAAATTACATGAATTCGACAATCAAACAGATGGCATTGGACCATATGGCTCTTTACTTCTCGGTAAGGATGGAAAATTGTATGGGGTAACACAATATGGTGGTGCAAATTCATCAGGAACTGTATTCTCAATAACCACAGATGGAAATCAATTCAAAAAATTGTCTGATTTCGATGGATCCAGTGGGGGATTTCCAATTGGAACACTAATCCAGCCTGAGGATGGAAATCTTTATGGAATTACATCGAGCAACATTTTCACAATTCATACTGACGGATCGGGATTAAAAAAAATATTTGATTTCCCTGCTACCTATGGCGACGGTATCACCCGTCAAAACAGTTTGGTCTCCTTAAAACTACGTAAGCAATCGATACACTTTGACCCGATCCAAGAGGTAACCCAGGGGCAAACTCCATTTAATTTATCGGCATCCGCCTCTTCAGGCTTACCAATAATTTTTTCCAGTTCTACAAATACGATTGCCACCATAAATGGAAAGGCAGTGACTATCGTAAATCCAGGCAAGGCAACGATCGTAGCAACTCAACCGGGTGATGGCGCATATGATATTGCAGCACCCGTTGCACAATCATTCTGTATTGATCCGTTGAAACCAACAGTAAGTATTTCTGGTGGAGGACCTAGCCTTGCTCTTAATTCCAGTAGTTCGGGGGGTTATCAGTGGTTCTTTAACAATTCTCCGATTGCCGGAGCAACTAATCAGAGTTTGCCATTGAGCAGCCCTGGCAATTATGCAGTTAAAGTTAGTGTCGATAATTGCTTTAGTCCACTTTCTGATGTTTTTGTGATTACTGAGATCATGGATAAGAATCAGGATTTAGAAATCAGTGTTTACCCCAATCCCTCAAAGAGCTCGATCAATCTTAACCTCGAAAGTCTTGAGCAAGGAGCGCCAGCGGAAGTGACCATTTTCAATACACTTGGTCAGCAAATGGATTATCTAACTTTTGAAGGAGGAAAAACAGCATCCATTGATATTTCAAAATATCCAAATGGCAATTTCATTGTAATGCTGACGAACGCAGAGAAAATCTATCACAGCAAATTCATTAAATATTAACGATCATCTTTTTAATCAAAAACAACTTCAATACCCATCGATCTTAAATAATCCATTTGTTTTTGCAGCGCTTCTTCTAACCGAAGTTTCAATAGTGCTTTGATCTTACACGATTCCTCAAAAAATTGCTCAAGAATTTTTAATTCGAAATCTTTGACTAAACGCATGACTTCTGGTGTGCGAGTGTAATCAAATTTCAATTCAATAGTTCTTGTAACTTCTACCTCAACAACTGAAGCAGAACTCAAGGCATCTTCAGCGGCTGCTTTATATGCTTGCATCAATCCACCAACACCTAACTTGACTCCTCCAAAATATCTTACTACGACCACCAAAACATCGGTGAGGTTCTTCGAACGAATTTGTCCTAAGATTGGATCTGAGGCTGAGTGACTAGGTTCTCCATCATCATGCGCCTTGAACTTTGTTTTATCCGCACCAAGTACATAAGCATAACAATGATGGCGTGCATCGAAATACTTTTTTCTTAGCAAATCGAGTTGCTCTTTAATTTCATTTTCCGATTTGACAGGGAAAGCAAAAGCGAGAAATTTACTGCCTTTCTCCTTATAAATTCCCTGTGTTGGATTTTGGATGGTGAAAAAAGAAAACGCAGCCATGACGGCTAATCAAGATTGTCAATCCTTCTTAGTTTAACAGCCTTCCATGCTGTAACGCTTACCACTGCCAGCGTCATCACTCCTCCTAAAACTACAGACCGCACTGTTCCCAACAGACGCGCTGCGACACCAGATTCAAATGCCCCAATCTCGTTGGATGATCCAATGAAAATACTATTCACCGCTGAAACTCTTCCTTTCATATTTTCAGGAGTGAGTGTGTGGATCATTGTGCTGCGGGCAATCACACTCACACAATCAAAAGCCCCACTTAAAACTAAGAACACCATGGATAACCAAAACGAAGTAGACAATCCAAAACCAATCATGCAAAATCCAAATCCGGCTACGCATAGAAGCAATTTCTTTCCCATATATTTTTTTATGGGAAAGTGTGTAATGTAAACCGCCGTAAGAACGGCCCCGATTGAAGGAGCTGATCTCAAAAATCCTAATCCAATTTTACCAACATGCAAAATTTCATCGGCAAAGATGGGAAGCAACGCAACTGCCCCACCGAAAAGAACAGCAAACAAATCAAGTGTGATGGCGCCAAGAATAACTTGATTGCTAAAAACGAATTTGATTCCTGCTTTTATCTTTTCCCAAATTCCTTGCTCTTCGGAAACTGGAGGAAGAGGTCGATTAGGAATTAAAAAATAACAGAATAAAGCGGCGAGCGTCAGCAGAACATCAGCACTGTAAGCTGCGGTGATACCAAAGAATCCGTAGATTAATCCACCGATCATTGGGCCTGTCAAGGAAGCGCCTTCCCAAATAGTACTGTTCCAAGTGATTGCATTTTGATATAAATCACGATTTATCAGTTGAGGCATGAACGAAAAATTGGCCGGAGATAAAAATCCGCGAGCGATACCACTTACAAAAATCACAACATAAATTGCCGAGGCCCCATGCTGCAATAAAAATGCTCCCATATTCAACGTAAAGAAAAGAAGCGCAGAAGAGCAGAAGACTAACGTGACTACGCAAATCAAAATAATTTTCTTGCGTTCAACAATATCGGCAAGGTGACCTGCATAAAGTGAAACAGTAATGGCAGGGATCGCCTCTGCCAAACCTATCAATCCCAACGACAACGGGTCTTTTGTAATTTCATACACTTGCCATCCGACAACAACAGCCTGAATCATCACCGCCAGGGTGATAAACAATCTCGACAGAATAAATAAACGAAAGTCTCGAATCTGAAGAACAGCGTACGGATTAGAAGTAGAAGAATCGCTCATTAAAAATTGTTATCAAAACTTGAATATATTCGTTATCGCCTCCAATGCTTTCTTTCTTCGTTCTTCACGCTCACCGGAAATTTCAACAAAGGGAACTCCTGAGTTAGTGACTTCATCTTTATAAATTTTCCAAAAATGATCACGCTTATCAGGATGCTCGCGCAAGGGATCATCAACCCAAGGAATATCGATATTGGTTAGTAAGTAAAGATCATATTTTCGTTCAGCGATTTTTTTGAGAATGTCTGCATCGCAGTTTCCATATTTGTGTTCACTCCAAACTTTAATTACAATTAGATTAGTATCGCAGATCAACAATTTATTGGCCTCATAAATCCACTCATCTTCCATACGAAGTTGACCATGCGCAATTTTTAATAAATCCATTTGGTCGTATGCTCTTCCTAATTTATTGAGATAGGCCCGAGCATATTCCTCTACACATGGCGTTTGAAAGTGTTTTGCTAAAAATTGAGCGAGGTCACTTTTGCCGGTGCACTCTGGCCCAATGACACAAACTTTTTTTATCTCTTTAATTGTCTCACGAGTTGCCTGCATAAAATAATTTTTGTCAAATTAATTAATTACTAATGATTAATCATCAAAAATCAATACGAACGCGCTTCGCTTAAGCGAACCGGATTTTTTATCTTTCGATTTAATATTCCCCTTGAAACGAAGAAAAGCACTTCAACAGATCAGTACAGGGCTTACGGCCAGCTTGCTGGCTCCTCAATTATTTTCTTCGTGCAAAAAAGAAGATGCTGGGCCGAAGGTAAAATTTGATGGAACGATCGCGATCATAGGTGCAGGAGCAGCCGGACTATATGCGGCGGATATTCTCAACGCTCAGGGTCTTGATGTTTTTATCCTCGAAGCCAGAAATAATTTAGGAGGAAGGATTCGATCTTTTTCAACTTCAGATTCACAAGCCAATAATTCGACAGACGCTTTTATTTACGATTATCGTTATCCATCCATTGCAGATTTTCCCATTGAATTAGGAGGAGATTTGGTGATGGGTTCTGATTCTTCCTGGGGCAAAATCATTAGCATACTTGGTTTGCCTACTATTGATTTAGGAACTGCCAATCACCAATATATCTTAGATAATATTCCAAAGCCAACTGCAGACTGGCAGGGGGATGCAGACTTCAATGCCGTTCAATCATTTGTTTCTGGATTGAAGTCATATAATGGACCCGATGTTTCAATAAAAAGTGCGGCCAATGTGAGCTCACGAGCTCAAGCTCTTCTCAATGCACAAGCCGGAAATTTTTATGGGTCCACTGCTGATCGAATTAGTGCGTTGGGTCTAGCCAATGAATTAAAATTACAAACGCACGATTCGAAAATTCTTACCGTAAAAAGTAATCCTTGGCAAGATGTATTGCTTTCTCGTTTCAATCAGATTGTGAAAAAAGTTCAACTAAATACTCCAGTAAGTTCAATCGATTATAGTGGTGAGACAATTACCATTAAGGATAAATCTGGAAAGCAATACACAGCCAACAAAGTAATTGTAACAGTACCTCTCTCCATTTTGCAAAACAACGGCATTGCTTTTAGTCCTTCGTTGCCATCCACTAACATTGGAGCGATGCATAAATTCGGAATGAGTTCATGCATACGACTTGTGATCGATTTTAAAAAGAATTTTTGGGGAGAAACTAGTGGCCTTATTTGGGGTGGATCGATTGCTCCGCAATATTTTAATTCAGGATTCAACCGTAGCCAATTCAACAGCACAATGGTAGTGACCATATGCGGCCAGGCTGCTGAGTTACTCTCCACCTTTGGTGCTTCAATGATTAATCCGGCGCTCGCCGAAATTGACGGACTCTACAACGGGCAAGGCAGTAAATGGGTACGAAGAAAAATTGTGAACGATGCCAGTGGTGTTCCTCATGAAACTGATCCCATTACTTTTATTTACGATTGGTCGAAAGATCCCTATATCAAAGGCGGTTATTCTTATCCTTTAGTTGGAGCAGGTCATCAGGATCGTATCAATCTCGGTACAGCTATACCGGGAGGAAAAATTTTCTTTGCCGGAGAAGCTACTGATGTGAATGGCGATGCCGGAACAGTAAGTGGTGCGTTACAATCTGCTGAGCGAGTAGCACAAGAATTGATCAAGTCTATTACGGCATGATCCTTGCCACTAAATGTATTTCAAAAAACACATTCCAAACCACCAACCAATTCTATGAAAAAGATTGTTGTACTCTCCATTATTTTATTGCCCACTTTTGCATTAGCTCAGTTTAGTAAAGGACAAATTTATTTAGGTGGAAGTCTATCCGCTTCATTTTCATCA
>DASYTA010000706.1:0-3137 GCA_036002745.1 Cyclobacteriaceae bacterium
CAAATAGGATCAGTGTCCATGTTCAATGTTTTACGAAAAGAGACTGCCTTTGATGAATTGATAATTTTTTCAAAAGGTTCATTGTAAATATTTCCGTAAGACCTGTGGAAGAAGCATGGAAGTACATCTCCGTTAGGTTCAATCACTGCTGAAACCCAGGGAGCATTGCAATGTCGCTTGGGAAAATTTTCTTTTCCATAATAAGCTCTGTACTGCTGAACCACCGCCAGCATTTTCTCTGGACTCTCCGCAATAAACTTTTCCTGATATTCCTTTTTGAATCGTTGAAACGAATTCTTCAAAATCGATTCAAGTTCATTGGCTTCGTCTAATGAAAGTGCAATCTCCTCTTTTCTTTCACCTTCCCATTCTTGCGGCCGATTAAATGCCGATGAAGAAACATCGGCTGGCAAAAAAGAAATTTGATCTAAGCCAAGCGCTTTGGCTGATTCTATAATATTTTCAAAATCCTTGAAATTTAATTTTTGAATTACCGATCTACCAGTAACGCGAAAAGCCGGATTGATTTTCTTTATGGCGCTCACTCCTTCTGCCAACTTTTCATAAGCGCTGGGAATATTCCTTATCCGATTATGAATCTCCTTGCTTCCATCCAATGAAACAATCACATCATCAACATGCGTGACAATCTCTGAAGCATTTGCTTTCAAACTCAATCCTGTTGAAAGCAAACTTATTTTCGTGCCGATAGAATTTAATTGATCACAAAACTTCCAAAGGTTCGTATGCATCAAAGCCTCTCCGCCCGAAAATGCAATACGCTTCACTCTCAGCTTTTTGAACGCCTCAATGTGAGTTGCCAAATCTTCCGTTGATATCTCTCTCTTTTCTGAATTTGCTTTCCAGATATCGCACATCACACAACGGCAATTGCATCGGCTGTGAGGCATCAGTACCAGCACGGGCATTTCATAAATCCGGTGAGTCAGCCTTGTTGCAATCCGTTGAAGCATGCTCGAAGTTATCAAAATTAAATTTTGTCTCTCAGGTTCCGATGATTTACTTATTTTTGGCCTCTGAAAAAAAATCTATAGATCAACATGACACTTTCTCACCGAATCAATGCTATCGAAGAATCAGCAACTTTAGCTATGGCCGCCAAGGCCCGCGAGTTTAAAAACCGCGGCATCGATGTAATCAGTCTTAGCTTGGGCGAGCCCGACTTTAAAACTCCTTTGCACATTTGTGATGCTGCAAAGAAAGCCATTGACGAAGGTAAGTACTTCGCTTATCCTCCCGTTGCCGGATATCAGGATTTGCGTGAAGCCATTGCCGCGAAGTACCAAAAAGAAAACAAGGTTCCTTATAAAGCAGAAAATATTGTAGTATCCAACGGAGCGAAGCAATCCATTGCGAATGTAATGTTGGCGATCCTCAATCCTGGCGATGAGGTAATTATCTTCTCTCCTTTTTGGGTAAGCTACGATGCGCTCGTTCGTCTTACAGAAGCGACACCGGTATTGGTTAAAGGAACGATTGAAAATGATTTTAAAGTCACAGCTCAACAGGTTGAGAAAGCGATCACTCCAAAAACAAAAGCGATTATCTTTTCATCACCTTGCAATCCTACTGGCTCAGTGTTTTCTAAAAAAGAATTAGAGGCCATCTCGGCAGTTGTACTGAAGCAGCCTAACTTATTGGTGATCGCCGATGAGATTTATGAACACATCAATTTTACGGGAGATCAAACAAGTATCGCTTCTTTACCGGGAATGTTTGATCGCACGATTACAGTAAACGGTTTTGCAAAAGGCTTTGCTATGACTGGCTGGCGTGTGGGCTACATAGCAGCACCAAAGTGGATTGCTGATGGAAGCAACAAAGTGCAAGGACAAATTACTTCTGCTAATTGCTCCATCTCACAACGCGGTGCTTTAGCCGCCATCAGTGGTGACATGGCTCCTACCAAAATGATGGTGGGTGAATATCATAAACGCAGGGAAATTGTATATCAACTTCTGAAAGAGATTCCAGGAATAAAGGCCAACTATCCTCAAGGTGCATTTTATTTCTTCCCCGATGTGAGCTCATATTATGGAAAATCGGATGGCACCACTACAATTAAAAATGGTGATGACTTTTGTTTGTGGATGTTAGAGAAAGGCCATGTGTCATTAGTTCCAGGTGGAGCTTTCGGAGATGATACCTGTGTTCGGCTTTCATACGCTGCTTCGGAAAAAGATTTGCGCGAGGCATTGCGCAGAATGAAAGAAACGCTTGCAACTTTAAAATAATAGCTCTCAATTTTTACATCGAATTAAAATCTCAGATTAGGATATGTCTATCGAAAAGATATTTGAGTCCTTTGAAAAGCTGAAGGTCTTGATCATCGGTGACGTGATGCTCGATAGCTATATCTGGGGATCTGTGGAGCGCATTTCTCCTGAAGCCCCAGTTCCCATTATCAACGTGAAAGAAAAGGATTTTCGTTTGGGAGGTGCAGCTAACGTGGCTTTGAATATATCATCACTTGGAGCAACTCCAATTTTGTGTGCGCTGATTGGCGATGATGATGACGGCAAGAAATTGCTAAAGAGAATGGATGAGCGAGGGATGAGCAATGAGGGTGTGGTGGTTAGTAAAGAAAGACCAACCACTGTAAAAACTCGTGTCATTGCCAGCCATCAACATGTTGTTCGTGTAGATGAAGAATCGGACCGGGAAGCAAATGCCAGTGAAGAGAAAGCGATCCTTGATAAGATCACAAAACTCTTGCCGCAATGCCAAGTTGTGATTTTTGAAGATTACGATAAAGGAACTATCACTCCATCAATCATTGACAAAACTGTCGCACTTGCTACTCAGCAAAACATTCCAACTTTAGTTGATCCAAAGAAAAGAAATTTTCTTGCCTACAAGAATGTTACGTTGTTTAAACCGAATCTGAAAGAACTTCGCGAAGGGCTGAAAATAGAAGTCAATGCTTCCAATCAAAAACAAGTAGAACAAGCTACGGCGGCGCTAAAAGAAAAATTGCAAGCTCAAGGTGTCATGGTCACACTTTCAGAGCATGGCGTCTACATCGATTCTGAAAATCAAAAAGTGAAATTACCTGCTCATCAACGTGAAATAGCTGATGTATCTGGTGCAGGTGATACAGTTGTTAGCGTCGCAGC
>DASYTA010000707.1:0-4560 GCA_036002745.1 Cyclobacteriaceae bacterium
ATTCAAACCATTCAACTATATCCTTAGCTTGGAATTCCCTAAAGAGTGATTTTAGTTCTTTGCTTCCTCGCGGATAGTGTTTGGAAAGGGGAGTGGGTTCAAAACAATTATGGGTAACATTGCAGCGCCCGCCACCTGATACTCTCACTTTCGAAAGTAGCTTGGTTGTCTTTTCAAGGATGAGAATGGAAAGGTCCGGATTCAATTCCGCCGCTGCGATGGCGCCAAAGAAACCGGCAGCACCGCCACCAACAACCACTAAATCATAAGAAGTATTCTCTCTTGCCATTTTCTCGATGTAAGATTCTCATCAATATATTTAGCATCAACACGGATTTTCTTTAATTTTAACCAATCATTTTTTAAACTTTTCTTAAAACACAACTACTTCAATCATGAAAATACTTTGGTTTATCATTTTCGTACTTGTGTCCGGCTCTGTCTGCGCGCAAAAGATACTTAACTATCGCGATTATCAAGAACTTGCAAAGTATAATCTGTCTTACCTGGACAAGACCGGGGCGCTGAAAGCGCAACGTGTAAAATTCAAACCGAATACGCTAGAACTCTATGACGAAAAAGGAATCAATGAATTTACCACCAGCTGGCCTCAGGTTCCTCAGTTGGTAAAGAGACTAGAAACTGGCGATCACAAGGACTTGTATGGCGGGATGCATAAGAATTTGAAAGAGCTGAGCAGCGGTCTAATCAACCAGGGCAATGAGTATCGTCCAGTACCTACTGAAATGTCCCAACTTAATATGGCGATTGATCCGGGTCACTTTGCAAAGAATTTCACACAGGCTATTCGTGAAGATAAATATGTAAAGATGCACGGTGCGGATGTTGGTTTATCGAAAGACATTAGTTTTTATGAAGCTGATCTCGCAGACATCACCGGCGCGATTGTAAAAATTGAGCTTGAAAAATTAGGAGCGAAAGCTTTTCTTACTAAAGGCATGGGGGAAAATTCGCTCGGTAAATCATTTCACGACTGGTATGTGAAGGATTATAAAGGAGATCTGCAAAAATATTATAACGATGGCGATGTTACCAAAGCGGACTATGAAGTTTATCTTAAGTCAGATTCGAATACCATCTTCAATACCTTTTATCGATTTGTAGAATTCAGAAAGAGGATTGACTTGATTAATGAATCCAATCCTTCAATGACAGTAATTATTCACTACAACGCCGTAGAAGGAGGGAAGCGCGATGCGGATGGTTTCTTAAAGCCTGTGCAAACCAACTACTCCATGGCTTTTGTTCCTGGTGCTTTTAATAATCACGAGTTAAAAAGATATTCAGAGAAACTCGACTTCCTTAGGTTGTTAATGTCCTCTGACTTGAACAAGTCAATGCGATTGGCACATTTGATCCTTACTGAAGAAAACCTCATTGGCGTTCCACCAGTTCAAAATGATCAACATGTTTTGGATGAGCGTTATTGCTCTCGAACTGAATATGATGGTGTTTATTGCCGCAATCTCGCGATGACACGCACGGTGCGCGGACCATTGGTGTACCTTGAAGCATTGCTGCAGGATAATGACAAGGAGGCAGTTGCTCTATCTACACGGGATTATCCTTTGGAACATCCACAATATGGCAAGATCATGGTTCCTAAAAGATGTTACGAGGTAGCCATGTGTGTGGTGAAAGGAATTACCAATTGGCTCGAAGAGAACAAAAGTTATTCAGAAGCATCAACGGCTGAAGCTGACCCAAATAAAAAATAAACTTGTATTCATCTTTACCATGACTGATTCAAGAGTAGGTTTTAGTATTCTCACTCAGGAATGAAGCAGGAAGAAACCAGCAACTCAACTCCAGCGGCACTTCGGTTTTTGTTTATAATGAGTCTGTGGTTGATAACCGGTGCTGTTATCACATTCTTGTTTATCCTACCACAGCGCTTGAATGGCGCGTTGGCTACCCTTCATCAAGTAAAAGAAAGCATCACTACTTTATTTCGTTTCTGCGATGATTGGAATTATTTGTTGTTGACTACTATTTTCTCAATCTCAGTAATTGTTTATACGCTGAACGATAAAGTACTTCAAAAATATCTTCCCAACGGACAGAGAGGATTTTATTCAGAAGGCGCGATATGGACATTTAGAAACATTGCCAACCTCGTTGTGTTTTTTCTTGAGGTTGGTCTGTTCTGCCTTATTCTCACCCACTCAGTTACCACGCCTTCTATTTATTCTTCTATAGATGAATTGCCCAAGGAAAAATATAACATCTTGCTACTGGGCACCTCTAAGTATATTGACCCACTTGGCAAGAAGAAGAGCGAGAACCTGTATTATAAGGCCCGGATTGCTTCGGTAGTGGAGCTTTATAAAAGTGGAAGAGTGAAGTCTATTTTAATCTCAGGAGATCGCACAGGTGATTATAACGAGCCCGAGGACATGAAGAAAGATCTGATCAAAGCAGGAATTAAAGCGAAATTGATTTCGGAGGACTTTGATGGGTTTAGAACTTTCGATAGTATCATTCGCATGCGACAACAATTGCAAGGTGATGAGACCGTTCTTATTGTTTCGCAATACTTTCACCTCGAGCGCGCTATTTATTTAGCGCGACAAAAAGGAATGGAAGCTGAAGGCTATGCAGCGAAAGGTTCAATGACGCTCTCTATGGTGCAGCGGGAATTTCTGGCCAAGCCGCGCATTATCCTTGATATTTATTTGCTCAACACTCAGGTTAGCGGAGTGGCAGCTCATCCCAGGCGAAAAGTATCGTTCGCCAAGCCGGGCGATCTTTTCATATTATTCGTAGTAGCAGGAACAATTATTGCAGCCGGTAGGATGACAAGAAATTTATTAGAGTTTTAAATAAGGATTAGATAGGGGAGAATGGATTCGGTAAAACATTTATTTCGACAAATCTCTGGTGGCGACTATTTCTTGATCGCTCTAATAGGCGTTGTTGTTTATTTTTTGGCCGCTAGCTTGGAAGATCGACCACGCTTTCAGCTCACTGCCTTTATTGTATTTCTTGTTTTCTGTATTCGACTGATTATTGGAGTTTCGTTTGTCAACTTAATCGCCACCCTGATCAATAAAATTCACTTCATTTACATCTGGGCGCCATTATCCCTTTCCATTTTTATCATTAGTATTTTATACGAAAAGGGAAACTTGAAAACTATCATTGTCCGCTCCATAATTGCATCCATCTGCATTTGCGCGTCTTTGTATTTTATCTTTGATTAATGCATGGCAAAAACAAAATCAGATATTTCAAATAGCGCCATAAGAATATTCCTCCAAAAAGTTGGGGAATTTTATGATAAAACAAGAGGATTTGAGAAGTTCACTCCGACAAAGAAGCAAGCCATGGAACTTCTTGTCTATTTTAATAACAAATGTTGCTACTGCGGAGAAGAAATAACTCTTAAAGATTATTCTCAAGATCATATTATCCCCATGAATAAAGAGCATCTTGGTTTACACGCATGGGGAAATGTTATCCCATGCTGCCGGAGGTGCAATAATGCGAAGCAACAAAAAAATTGGGAGCCATTCTTAAAACAGAAATCTGACGAAAAGGAATTTAACCAACGCAAGTCGCTTATTACTTTATTCATTAAAGAAAAAAAATATGACCCAGCTCTTGATCTTAATAAAATTGCAGGGAATTTATACGAGGATATCGGAGAGGTCGCTATGACGCTAATAAATCTGAGATACAAACAAGCTGAAGAGGTTATTCAGAAACTTCAAAGCTAAATAACTCACAAACAAAAAAGTCTCACCAAATTGATGAGACTAATGTCGGGGTGGCCAGATTCGAACTGACGATCTTGGCGCCTCAAGCGCCACGCGATACATCCTCCAGAAATCTTTTTGCACCTCTCTTCTTAATCTTATTTTCAAGCTTCATTGCTTCAGATCTTGACGAGATCTCTTTGAGCCAAATTAAAGTCCAAGGAATTCCATTCTTAATGGAGGCTGTTTCTCCTCCATTGTGCTCTATCATTCTATTCTCCAGATCCTGTGTATGACCAGTATAATATTTTTTAGTTGATGGGCTAAAGAGGATATATACCTTATTGGTCATAAACAAAAAAACCTCATCTATCGATGAGGTTTGTCGGGGTGGCCAAATTTGAATGTTTCGTTTTTAATATCATTTTGGCACTTTTTTCTTACTAACTTTTACTTTTTTCACTCATTTTCTTACTAACTTTAGGTTCAAATCGTGGCGAATTAAACTTGAATCAAAGGTTTTATGAGTAAGTCCAAAATTCTTACTAAGTCTGCCCCAAAAAGACCCTTAAAAGTTCCTGCAAAAGTCACATTGCAAAGTGCATATTCAACCAACAATTATGATAGTAGGTTGATGATTTTACCTAAGCAAGCCAGCTTGAAAGATGGGTTATGTCATATCTATGTAGAGACCACTTTTAAGACCCAAACCCCTCAAGGAACATCTTATCAACCAAAAAGAATTCAAACAGGGGTTAGAGTACCTCCAGCATCTTGGTCGCAAGCAAAGGAGAAAATTAAAGATACCTATCCCGATTCTTATTCACTGAATGTTAAGATT
>DASYTA010000708.1:0-3240 GCA_036002745.1 Cyclobacteriaceae bacterium
GAAAATAAAAACATTTCCCTCGTCATTGATCATTCCTGTCACGGGAGAGGTAGAACGATTAAGAAAATAAGGAATGGAAATATTTTCGGGTGAAGACCATCCTGAATCCGTTTTTTTTGAAACCGAAATTCCTTGCGTTGAAACGGCATTTCCTTTCTTACCAAAATGATTCACTAAGAAAAGTTGATTGCCATCCGCGCTGAACCCAGCTACCGCATTGTACGATCCATCATTGATTACACTACCACCATGAACCGGTGCGGTCCACGCGCCGCCAATCCAAAGTGAAACCCAAATATCGCCAAGGTCTTTTTTACCATTTACATTCTGTGGATGATTTGCTATAGTGAAATAAAGTGCTTTGCCATCGGGAGTAATTACTGGACTCTGTTCATCATAAGGAGAGTTTACGAGTTTAAATGGTGCACTTATTATGTTTTGAGCAACTACTTGAAATGAAAATCCAGCAAGCAGAAAGAATATATAGAATTTAGAACACCTCATTTTAATGACTTTTTACTTTTAACTTATTACTTTCTACTTCTCACTTACTTATCCATTTATTATTTTGAATTGTAAACCGCCAGGGAAGCAATGCATCATCACCGGCATAATCAATTCCTATCCTCGGACTGCTCACGATATCCGACGGCTTAATTTTAAGCCCTTTATCTTCAATCCAAATTTTGCTTGTTCCTAGTTTTTCTCCATTCAATTTCCTGTCAATGCCCAAAGCTTTCGCTAGTTTACCTGGGCCCGAAGTAATTCTTGAGGGAGAAGTTTTATTCATTCGTTCTTGCATTGTTTCAATACCCTCAAGGGGTTCTAATGCTCTGATTAAAATTGCATCTGCCTTGCCTTTGTTATTAGTTACTACGTTGAACATTTCATGCACGCCATAACAAAGGTAGACATAAGCTTTTCCGCCACGCCCAAACATTACCTCGTTGCGCTTGGTCATTCCTCTGAATGCGTGAGACCCACGCTCTCGATCTGAATAAGCTTCTGTTTCTACAATTATTCCGCTGGTAACTTTACCATTGATTCTTGTCACTAAAATTTTTCCCAACAATTGCCTGGCGATGACAGTTACATTGCTTCTAATATAAAAGGATTCAGGCAGCTTCATTAATTGTTAAAGCAATGTTAAAAAGTATATTTACCGCTAAACTATTTTAATTTTGTTCACGGATTAACAAAAAAAACAAACTTTATGAAAACCACGATATTCATAGCACTGATTGTTTCAGGCTTTGCTACACTAGCGCAAGTGCGCACCCCAGCCGCCAGCCCTGGTGGCTCTGTATCTACAGTAGTTGGGCTCACAGATGTTAAGATCGATTACTCACGTCCCCGCATCAAAGGCAGAAAAATATTTGGTGAAGGTGCCGGCTTTGTTACTCCATATGGCTCGATTTGGAGAACAGGTGCGAATGACGGTTCAAAAATTACTTTCTCCGATGAGGTGACTGTGGAAGGAACAAAAGTTCCTGCTGGCACTTACTTGATCTTAACTTGGCCAGGCGCAAGTGAGTGGACAGTATCTCTTTACAAAGATGTGAGCCTAGGTGGAAACACAGCGGGCTATGACAAAACAAAAGATGCAGCCAATTTCAAAGTGAAAGCTGAAAAGCTGACAGAAAAAGTTGAGACTCTTACTTTCAACATTAGTGACATTGCTGACGACAGCAAAACTGCTAAAGTGCAATTAGCTTGGGAAAATACATCTGTGAAATTCACGATCGGGGTTGACTTTGATGACCGCGTAATGAAAGACATTGAAGCTAAAACAAAAGTAAGCCCAGGCATTTATGCCACTGCTGCAAATTACTATTTAGATAACGGAAAGGATTTGAACAAAGCACTGGAATGGATTAACCTCGCAATTGCTGGCAATCCAAATGCGTTCTGGAATGTACACGCAAAAGCTAAAATCCAAAAAGGGTTAGGCGACAAAAAGGCTGCATTGGCCACTGCCCAACAATCACTGGATTTAGCAAAAAATAATAAAGACGGAGATTTTGGTTACATTAAATTGAACGAAGATTTAATGAAATCATTGAAGTAATCACTTCATTTGTTCTCAATAAAAAGGCAGTCGATAATGACTGCCTTTTTTGTTTCTTGTCTTTTCAGTTATGCACAGATATCATGTCATTCGTAGTAGCCTCTTCATTTTACTTAGTAGTTTTTTAAAATGAAATTCACTTTTTATTTCTTTCATACACTTAACACAAAGGCAATCATTGAAATTTTCACGAATATAATCTCGCTCGTTATCATCAAGAATAATCGAACTACATTGGCACAAGGCTATCGAGCCCACTTTGCATTCGAAAGAAGCTTTACATCTTTGACAAAATTTTTGCTCGTGTTTTATCATAATTGAAAAGGAGGTCAGAACATATCAGAATTGACCTCCTTGATTAGTTATAATGCGACAACTGGTTCACGTAGTTCTTTTGCAGCACCCACCATTTCAATTAACGCTTTCTTGGTTTCATCCCAGTGACGAGTCTTTAAACCACAATCAGGGTTCACCCAAATTTGTTTAGCAGGGATAACCTTTTTCGCCTTGTTGAGGAGAAAAATCATTTCATCCCGCGATGGTACTCGAGGTGAATGGATGTCATAAACGCCAGGGCCAATGTCATTTGGATAATTGAATTCACCAAAAGCATCAAGAAGTTCCATCTGTGAACGAGAGCACTCTATGGTAATCACATCAGCATCCATATCAGCAATATTTTGAATGATGTCATTGAATTCGGAATAGCACATATGCGTGTGAATTTGTGTTTCATCTCTCACGCCGCTTGCCGAAATCCTGAAAGCCTTAATAGCCCAATCCAGATAATTCTGCCAATCAGACTTTCTTAAAGGCAACCCTTCTCTAATTGCAGGCTCATCAATCTGAATGATTTTAATACCTGCTTTTTCTAAATCAACCACTTCATCGCGAATCGCTAAGGCAATTTGAAATGTCGTTTCAGATCTGGGCTGATCATCACGCACGAATGACCACTGCAAAATAGTAACTGGTCCAGTAAGCATGCCCTTGACAGGAAGTTTTGTAAGCGATTGTGCAAAGGCCGACCAAAATACAGTCATCGGTTTGGGTCGTGATACATCACCGAAAATGATCGGAGGTTTCACACAACGAGATCCGTAGCTTTGAACCCATCCGTTTTTCGAAAAGACATAGCCACTTAACTGCTCCCCGAAATACTCAACCATATC
>DASYTA010000709.1:0-13138 GCA_036002745.1 Cyclobacteriaceae bacterium
GCATCACACGGTATTGAATCTTATGCGTCTTAGTTTCAAGATATTTGAAGAAAGCATGAATTCCTTCAAAGTATTCATTTCCGTTCCATAATAAGTCTCTTTGCTTTTGGGTAAGCTCACTGTAGGGACGGTGAATAGGAAAATCAAATTTGATTCCATTTTTCAAAAGAGGCTTGGCCCAGTTGCTCATCACTTCGCCTCGCCATGGTGCGATCGCTCCTTCATAAACCGACAAACTTTTGTCAGGGATGACAAGATCTTCATCAATGCCTAAGATTTTTCCAAAGCCTTCGCAAGTCTGACAAGCGCCAAAAGGATTATTGAAACTGAAAAAATTTACGGAAGGTTCTGTGAACGTAATTCCATCAAGCTCAAAACGGTCGGAGAAAATTTTCTTATCTAGACTGTCAACATAGATGACACAATCGCCATGACCTTCGAAGAAGGCAGTTTGAACTGAATCGGATAATCTAAATGTTAAATCTTCATCACTCGCATTGACTGTGGTGCGATCGATTAAAACTTCAAATTCACCTTCAACTTTTTTTGCTTTTGGCTTTTTCTTTGTTTCTTTTTCAACGGGTGGGTTTAAAATTTCTTCAATGAATTTTACTTCGCCATTGATCAGCACTCGGGCAAAACCTTTACTCAGCAACAAATTCAATTCATCCTCCGGCTTCCTTCCTTTTTGAATTTTCAAAGGGCAGGTCACCATCACACGAGTTCCTTCTTTTTGTTTATTGATGTAATCAACGACGTCCGTGACTGTATTTCTTTTCACTTCTTTTCCGCTCACAGGCGAATACGTTTTCCCAATTCTGGCAAATAGAAGTTTTAGATAATCATAAATTTCTGTTGTCGTACCAACAGTGCTTCTGGGATTTCTTGTATTAACTTTTTGTTCGATAGCGATGGCTGGTGAAACACCTCGGATGTAATCCACTTCGGGTTTCTCCATTCGACCTAAGAACTGGCGTGCATAAGAGCTCAAACTCTCCACATACATGCGCTGACCTTCAGCGAAGAGTGTATCAAAGGCAAGAGAAGATTTGCCAGAACCAGAAAGACCAGTAATTACCACAAACTTGTTGCGCGGTATGGCAACACTCAGGTTTTTAAGATTATTAACCCGCGCGCGCTTGATGATGATGTATTCTTTCGGATCGAGATCGTCTAAGAGTGAATCGTTAGAAATGGCGTTCATGTGAATAGCAAAAATAGAAAACAAAACACCATCGTGAAGTGTTCGTTCGTTAAGAAATAATTCTATTTTCCGATAACGGCTCGCTTGCGGAAAATGTTTACTGAACCACCTGAATCAAAGACTTCAACCCAGACAACATAATAACCAATCCTGGCCCGGCTTCCATCGTCACGATCTCCATCCCAGCGGAAGAAACCTTCGGAACTAATAGTTTGATTATTAGCCAATGTTTTGATCAACCGACCTTGAGCGTCAAGGATTTTAGCATTAGCGACTAATCCACTTTGGTCGAACTTGAAATTGATCTGCGAAAAATCTTTTCCTGGAACGGAGGGAGAGAAAACTTCAGGGTCTACGGTCACAGCATTTTCATTGATGGAAGATTCCGGTCGTGAGTTGGAATTGATAAAGCCAGGTGTTGCATAACTAGCTGAAGCATTTGCTGACTTCCAATTGCTCCAATCGTTGGTCAATCCTGAAAAAGAAATTCTTTCTAATGAAACTCCTTCATTGTCTTTAATGAAAGGCGAATGCATTTTCTCTGAATAATTGAAATGATCAATGACGAGCGACTGGTCACTCACTATCGCAATCGAACCTTCATCGTCTGGAAGACTTGGTAAAGCAGTTTTGAAAAGATTCTTGGAAATGGATTGCGGATAATGACTTGTTAACACAGATGGATCGGAAGTAAATGCAATGTAAGTAGCTGGGGGTAAAATGAAATCTTCAGTAGTGATTACTTGAGGACTTGAAATGACACTGTTTTGAAAATTCCCCAGCTTCCAGTTTTTAAGATTGATGTATTTAGGAGAACGATTATATACTTCCACAAAATCCACTCCGCCTGATCGTGGATTGAAGAGAACTTCATTTACGACCACATCGAGACTATCAGCTGCTTCTGGCAAAGCAAATGAAAGTTGATCAAAATCTTCTTGAATAAGATTGCCGCTGCAATCGTGAATACTACTTGCTGTTATTGTATAGAGTTCGCGCAGAGCAAGTTCTTGTGAGAGCTCGAGTGTAATTGTACGCAATGACAAATCATTGAAATATTTTTTTGAGACTGAAACGGATGGGGATAGTGTGAATATAGAAGCCGAAATATCCTTTTCTAATTTTTCATTAAACGTCAATTTTAAAATTGTTGATGATTGAGGTGCAACATCAACCAATTGCGGACCAGTGAGATCAGGTTTGTTGGCGAAAACAGAATTTTGTTTTCCAGGTGTTCCACCGGAATGATCTTCTGAAGCAACCCAATTTTCTCCTTCACTACAGATGTTATTAACATCAATAATTTCTAATGACCAGCCTCCTTCTTGTTTGTCGGTATCGCGATACCAATCCAACGAGTAGCTCGCAGAGTCGATCGTTTTGTTCGTTGCATCTCTAAAGGTGAGATTGTCGCCATCGTTGTTGAGCGTGGGGAAATTAGAAACGCCAATCACGTTGCCAGTAAATAAATTGACATTGGATGACGAACATACAATCCAATATTGATTAGGTAATATGATTTGACTCGTGAATGTTGCAGTAGAAACTCCGTCTGATAATTTCCATCCGGAAAGATCAAAAGGATTAGTACTTCGATTATAAATCTCTACAAACTCTTGCGCTGGCAGTCCAACCTGTGGACTTGGATCAGGAAAGATTTCAGAGAAAATAATGTCTTTGGATTTTGCAGGCGTCGGTTGAAAAAATAAAAATGGAAGTGTGGTGTCGGCTATGACATTTCCTGCTAAATCCTTGATACTCGAAACGCTTAACTGATTTTGAATTCCATTTGTAAAATTCTTTGAGAAAGTTAGAACAACTGTTTTTCCGTCAGGCTGGAGAACAGAAGTAGACGGATTGCCAATCGAATTGTTGACAGTGTAATTTGTTCCGAGCTGAGCAGACGAAGCATCAAGTGTTTCTGAAAATAAAACTGAAACAGCATTAAATGAAGTTGTCTGCACATTAACAATCGTTGGAGGAGTCGTGTCAGCAGGTGGAGGAGGTGCTATTATTAGGAAATCGTCGTAATAAAATTTACTTGCATTCGTGACTGTGTAAGTACATCGAATTCCGAAGAAAGAAGAACTGCTGAAAGTGAGATCGGTACCGCTCGCGTTCAACGTGAAATTATTTCCTCCTGAATAGTCGACATATAATTTCCATAACCCTGTTTGATCACGAGACACTTTCACTCGAACAGCAAACGAGTTGGCGATAGCTGCATTGGTTCCACGACAAACTGAAATGGAGGTTGATCCGCTCTGACGAAACAATTCGATTGCATCATTATTATTGACTTCACCAAACTGCAAATAGTATCCGTTCAAAGGTTTCGTTAGATCAGCCTGGTCACTCACCAGATAGATTCTCCCATAATTGCTTGCAGAAGAAGAAAAGGTTTGCTTCACGTAAGCTTGCCATTCGTAGCCATCGATACTGTTTGTTGAAAAGGGCGTTGACAGATACGATTGCCCAGCAACTGTATTGCTTAGCTGTAGTTGTTTTGATGAATTGACTATGAATTGAGAAGTAGAACCCGACCAAGCTGGGTTATTGGAGAAGTCGCCATCCGAAAAATCGTCCTGAAGCTGTCCGAAACAAACGCTTGTTAAGCCAACAAGAAAAATAATCGTATAGGTTTTCTTCATAGGGTCAAATCAAAAATAGTATTTTTGTTGTTCACAAAATTCTAGTAACCATGAAATTAGCAGTAGTAGGTGCTACCGGTCTGGTAGGCCAGGAAGTTTTGAAAGTAATCGATGAACGTAACATCGAGTTTGACGAATTGTATTTAATCGCGTCTGCCAAATCGGTGGGCCAAAAAATAAAATTTAAGGGTAAGGAATATACAGTAAAGAGCATTGAAGAAGGCTGTGAATTAGCCGCCGATGTGGCTATTTTTTCTGCTGGTGGCGGCACTTCCCTGGAGTGGGCTCCTAAATATGCTGAGAAGGGAACAATTGTTATTGATAACTCTTCGGCATGGAGAATGGATCCAACCAAGAAATTGATTGTGCCGGAAATCAATGGCCATGTTTTGAAAATTGACGATCGCATTATCGCCAATCCCAATTGCTCAACTATTCAAATGGTGATGGCATTGGCACCTTTGCACGTGAAGTATAAAATAAAACGTATCGTTGTTTCGACTTATCAATCAGTAACCGGAACAGGCAAAGATGCGGTACAGCAAATGATGGAGGAACGCAAAGGGGTTGCTAATCCGATCAAAGTGTATCCGCACCCGATCGATATGAATGCACTGCCGCACATCGATTCTTTCTTGGATAACGGTTATACCAAAGAAGAAATGAAAATGGTTAACGAAACTCGCAAAATTTTAGGAGACAACTCCATCGGTGTAACATCAACTACGGTTCGTATCCCAGCTATCGGTGGACACTCAGAAGCTGTGAACGTTGAGTTTCACAAGGACTTTGATTTAAAAGCTGTACGCGAAATTTTGGAGAACACTCCTGGAGTAATTGTGCAAGACGATGTGAAGAATAATGTTTACCCAATGCCTATTCTTTCTCACGGTAAAGATGAAGTATTTGTTGGTCGCATACGTAGAGATGAATCACAACCCAATACACTAAACATGTGGATTGTGAGTGATAACCTTCGCAAAGGTGCTGCGACTAATGCTGTACAGATTGCTGAGTTCTTGACGGAGAAGAGCCTGGTAGTGAACTAATTTTTAATTCACAGACTTGTACATAACTTTGGTGTTAACAAACAAACTATAACTTATGAATTTCAAAAAATTTATTCCGTGGATTGTTATTGCTCTTCTGGTGCTGTGGGTAATCAGTAAGTACAACGGTATTGCCGGCAAAGACCAGGTGGTAAAGAAAGCATGGGGTAACGTGGAGTCTGATTACCAAAGAAGAATGGATCTTATTCCGAACTTGGTGAATACTGTTAAAGGATATGCCAATTTCGAAAAAGAAACGTTGACGAAAGTAATTGAAGCACGAGCAAGTGCGACTCAAGTAAAAATTGATCCTACTAATCTTACACCTGAGAAGTTGGCACAATTCCAACAAGCTCAAGGCGGACTTAGCCAAGCGTTGGGAAGATTGATGGTGGTAGCTGAACAATATCCGGATCTAAAAGCGAACCAAAACTTCCTTGATTTGCAAGCGCAGTTGGAAGGAACAGAAAATCGGATTAATGTTTCGCGCCAGCGTTTCAACGATGCCGTTCAAGATTACAATTCTTCAATCGTGACTTTCCCAGGAAATCTGGTAGCGATGATAGGAGGATTTAAAGAGAAAGGATTCTTCGAAGCACAGGCTGGAGCAGAAAAGGCACCAGAAGTGAAATTCTGATCGAGTAAAAATCAATAACAAAGCGCCTCAAGATTTTTCTTGAGGCGTTTTGTTTTGTACACCCTGCAACTTTCCTGACGATCTTTCAATCGATTTCCTTATTTTACATTCATGAATGAGTCCATATTACATTGGATAGGTTTCAACCTGTTTGTTCTGATCATGCTCGCTCTCGATCTGGGTGTGTTTCATCGAAAGACGCATACTGTTACAGTAAAGGAGGCGCTGATCTGGACGGGAGTTTGGATCACCATGGCATTAATTTTTAACCTGCTGATCTATTATCAATTTGGTGAGGAGAAAGCAGTTGAATTTTTTACTGGCTATATCATCGAGAAGTCGCTAAGTGTTGATAACATCTTTGTGATCATTTTGATATTCTCCTACTTTCAGGTTGCTGAGGAATATCAACATAAAGTTTTATTCTGGGGAATTTTAGGAGCGCTGGTAATGCGTGCAATTTTTATTTTCTCAGGCATTGAACTCATTCACCGGTTTCATTGGCTCATTTATATTTTTGGTGGCTTCCTGATTTATACTGGAGTTAAAGTTCTGGTGTCGGATGATTCTAAAATCGAGCCCGAGAAAAATCCATTAATTAAGTTTGCTCGAAAACTTTTCTCGATTACTAAAAGCTTTGAAGGAAGCAATTTCTTCGTAAAGCGAGAAGGAAAGCTCTGGGCAACTCCATTATTTTTGGTAGTTATTTTAATTGAAACAACTGACTTAATCTTTGCTGTGGATTCCATCCCGGCTATCCTGGCGGTTTCTGAGGATCCGTTTATAGTGTACACCTCCAATGTTTTTGCAATACTCGGCCTACGGTCGTTATACTTTGCCTTGTCGGGAATTGAAAAATATTTCCACTACCTCAAATTCGGATTGTCGGCAATCTTGGTCTTTGTTGGAGTAAAGATGTGCATCGTTGATTTGTACAAAATACCTGTGGAGGTATCGCTTATTGTAATCGTACTGGTGCTGGGAATAGCGATGCTATCGTCAGTGGTGTTTCCAAAAAAAACTGAACCAGTCAACCTATTGAAAAAAAATGATTGAGTCGGCTTCTACGAGGTAGATAGTATTATTCTTGAAACGTACTTATTGCTAATCTTTTTTTCTACCAAAGAATTTCTTAATCGAATTTCTCCTCCAGTACATTAAACCACCAATCAGAACTAATGGCCATAGGTTTATTAGAACTATCAAACTGCCTTTAACGATACTCCAGCCGTTTGAAAATCCTTGCTTGATTCTGGCTATATAAGGCTCTTCAAATTCTGACGGCTTTTCGTGGTATTCTAGTTTTTGATAGATTTCTAAATTGATTGTGCTTTCTGCAACCTTACTTGTCAAATATTTCAACCGACCTTCTTTCGCTTCAATTTCTTCTTGAATGATTCGAATTTGTTCTTCAGCTTTCAACACATCTTCAACAGTTTTCGCTTTCGTCTTAAGTATTTCAATATAAAGATCACGAACCTCTCTTTTCGTTTTAAGTCGTATCTCTATATCGATATACTCTTCGGTAACATCTTCCGTAGATATTCTCTTGTAGTCCATATAAATGGATTGAGTGCCGAGCTCATCAAGTAAAACTTCGAAGCTTTTAGCGGGTACTCGTATGGTGAGTTGATTAGAAATCTCGTAGGAAGAGGAAGTTAAATTCATGTTGGCAATTGTGCCTTGCCGTTTAAGAACAATCTGTTTGATCTTTTTCGTCGCGGAATCAATATTCTCAACTTGAAATCTGTAGTTGGCCGTCTTGATGATTTGACTTGTTTGCTCCTCAACTTTAGGAGAGACATTCGTTGCAACGCTTTCAAATTCAGCAACTGAATCGGCAACTATACGCATCGGTCTTGCCGCTCGCTGCTCGCAGGCAAAAGTGGAACTTATCAAAACAAGGATTATAAATAGGGTCCTCATGACTTAACTTTAGTTGTTTCAGAATCCATACTTCAAGGAAAGTAACGGATAATGTTTCCGTTTATTTTTTCGGAATTAAGCAAAGACATTTATTTCCCAGCCTTGCAACTTTTCTTAATTGCGGCCTTAGCATCTTGCGATCCCAGTTCTTCTGCGCGTTTCAGATCAAGGCAACCATCGTAGTTGTTGTTCATGGTGAGCTTCACCAAGCCTCGTTGGTAGTAGGTCTCGGCATCGGTGGGATAAATTTCAATCGAAGAAGAATAATCTTCAATGGCTCCGGCATAATCTTCTTTTTCGGTTTTGCTCAACGCGCGATTGTCGAAGTAAGTAGGGTTTGATGAATCGAGCTCAATGGCTTTGGTGTAATCGGCGATCGAACCGTCATAATCCTGCATCGTGTGCTTGAGTACTCCACGCAAATTGAAAGTTTCGGCATCTTGATTGTTGAGGTCGATAGATTTGTTGTAATCTTCCAATGCTCCCTTTAAATCTTCTTTGGCGCTTTTTGCGAGCGCACGATTCTCAAACTTCAATGGATCCTTGGCATCCAGTTCAATGGCTTTGGTATAGTCAGCAATCGCTAAATCATAATTGCTAGTGTTGTAATAAGCTACTCCTCGATAGTTGTAAAGATTGGCGTCATTCTTATCGAGTTCAATAGCTTTAGTATAGTCGTCTATCGCGCTTACATATTCACCCAACTCTGCTTTTACGATTCCGCGATTAAAATATTTGTCATCCGTGGCAGGGCCAATCTCTAGAGCTTTTGAAAAATCAAAATAGGCCCCCTGCAGGTCTTCATTGTTGTATTTGGCAAATCCACGGTTGGTATAGGCTTCTCCATATTTCGAATTGTATTTGATCGCTTTATCGAGATCAATGATTGCCCCTTCGTCATCGCCCAAATTGATTTTTGATTCACCCCTATAATTCAATGCATCGGCAAGTGTTGAATCCATCTCTAGCGTAGAATTAAAATCGCCGATAGCACCGTAATAGTCACCCAATGCCATGCGCGAGCGACCGCGAAGCGTAAATGCATTTTTGTTTTTTGGATTACCCTCGATGATTTTGGTGAGATCGGCTTTTGCTCCGAGAAAATCCTTGGCATCTATTTTTTTTCTAGCTCCTTCTAACTGTGGATCAATCGTTTGAGCTGAGAGTGTGACAGAGATAAGAAAGCAAATAACAAGATGGATTTTTTTCATTCGTTTGAAAATCAAAGTAAGCAATTTACTAAGATTTGACGAATTGAAATTAGAGCAGGAGGAGAGTTTACCTTGCGGCAGAAGGAGAATCGAGATTGTTTTTTCTGAAGCTCTCGCCCAGTTCTTTTTCAATATCTTGCAAGAGCTTCTCCTTTTCCTGTATTGGTGCCGGAAGTTGACCACCGCCTGAGTCGAGGATTATTTTTCGGAAGAGAGAAACATCGGTGGCTAATATTTTGGCGGTTTCGCGAAGGATTGTGTTTGCATTTTTCATGACTTTAGCTTTTAACAATAAATTGGGCTTAATCTTTTTTAAAAAGGTTGGATGAGAAATAGCTACTGATGGTTTAAAACCGTTCAAATAATTTATGCAAACCTTTAGATGTTGTAGCCGTATTGCTAATAAACGTAGACCTATGCTCCGTAAATTGATTTTTGCCGCTTGTGTAACGAGCCCCTTGATTCTGAGGAGTCAAGACAAACCCCTCGACATGAAAATGGATTTTGAAGAATATGACCCGCCATCATCATTAGTGGTTGAGGAGCATCGTTTGTCGAAAGCAAAATTCCCGTTCATCGATATTCACAACCATCAGGGAAGTATGGATGGTGACTTAAGTAAACTGGTTGCTGATATGGACAAACTAAACATGGCCGTGATGAATAATTTAAGCGGCCGTGGATTTAGCAGCAATGGACCGGGAGATTTTAGTGGTAATGATGAACATCTCAAAAAATCATTGGATAACATCAACAAAAATTTTCCTACCCGCTTCACCCTTTTCACCACTATCAATTTTTTAGGCATTGACGATCCCAGTTGGGGAGCCAACACGGCTAAACAATTAGAAGCCAACGTGAAACTTGGCGCAAAAGGATTAAAGATTTATAAGAGTCTGGGCCTTTCGGTAAAAGATAAAGATGGAAAACGCGTTCAAATCGATGACCCGAGGATTGATCCTGTTTGGGCGAAGTGTGGCGAGCTCGGAATCCCTGTTTTAATTCACTCTGCTGATCCCAAACAATTTTGGCAACCGATTGACAAAAACAATGAGCGATGGTTGGAATTGAAAACTCATCCTGGTCGCCGGTACGAAGGCCGTGATGTAACCTGGGAAACATTAATCACCGAACAGCACAATGTTTTTAGGAAGCATCCGAAAACTAAATTTATCGATGCACACTTGGGTTGGTATGGAAACGATTTGAAAAAATTAGGACAGCTCCTCGATCAAATGCCAAACGTTTATTCAGAGATTGGGGCAGTAATCGCCGAGCTTGGCCGGCAGCCGAGAGCGGCCAAAGCATTCCTAACCAAATATCAGGATCGTGTGTTGTTTGGAAAAGATAGCTGGGTGCCCGAAGAATACCAAACGTATTTCAGAGTACTTGAAACGGAAGATGAATATTTTCTATACCACAAACGCTATCATGCTTTCTGGCGAATGTATGGCATCGGTTTGCCAGACGAAGTCCTGAAAAAGATTTATTACAAAAATGCGCTGAGCCTTTTACCTGGAATGGATAAGAGTCGGTTTCCAAAATAATTATGGCTGTTGGTAATAATACCAGGCAATGTCAGCGTAATTATATTTTGTTGAACTGATGGAAAGACCTGTATGGAAGAATTTCTTTGATTGAAAGGATTTAATGTCCTTGAGTGATTTCCAATAGCCGCAGTTGTAAGCAGTTGCTAAAAATCTAATTCTCTCTTCGTTTTTGCGCAGAAAATATTTTGAATTCATCAATTCCCAAAAAAGGCATAGATAATTGACCATTCCTGTTTTGCTTTTGATGCGTTTCAATCGCTTTGATCTGTTCTCTTGACTTTGAATAGTGTCGCTGGAATTAATTTGAAAATATTTTTGCAATTCTTTTCCTCCGAATTTTTTCAAGAAATCAATCTCAATCCTTTCAGCAAATGATGGTTTGATTTGAAATTCGCCAACCGAAAAATTGGCATAGTCTTTTCCATACTGAACATAAAGCGTTTCTAAAGCGAATGTTTCAATTTTATCCTGAATAGAATTATACCGGATCAGTTCCGGAAAGATGATCGCAGTTACTTCTCTAGGAATGAATCCATGCGATTGAATAATCGAATCGACCCCTTTCCCAGTTTGTAAAAATTTGACAGCTCGTTGATAATCGCTCGAAAAAATTTCTGAATAGTTTTCTTTTTGTTTCTGTGCGAAATTGGTTGAAACAAAAAGCAGCCCGAAGGCTGCTATTAAAATCGATTTTGATGCCAGCAACTTAATAAGGTTTTTGATAAACCACTACCTCTTTGTTTTCGAGCGCCATCCATTTGTAATAGGGTTTCCCTCCTACATAAACAATAGCAATCTTCATTGGATATTCGAAGTAATCCCCATCTGCAAATGATACTTTGTTGTCTTTGATTATGGTAACACCTTTGCCATCGGCGCTCACAAATAAATCGCAAGGGTTGGGAGTTCCTTCATTGCCAAAAGTTTTTATGACCTGCCCATCCATGGCAAGTTGATTTTGTGAAAGAAAGATTACGTGATTGCCAATCGCCGAAAACCAAACACCACTAAAGCCAGTGCTAAGAGGTCGTTCATAAGTTTTACCCGAAGAAGTTACGATTACATACTTTTGACCGGTCAAACTCATGGCTACATAACCGAAGTCTGAATTGTCGGGAGATGCAAAGCAGGATACAGGTGAATCCATATCTCCAAGAATAAGAACTTTGGTAGATACCGAGGTTATCATTTTATTTTGCCCTTGTGAATTGCCTGCCTTATCTTCCATAACAATGGCAAAGAAATTTTTTCCATCATTAGTAAGGTAAAGTTTTTGTACAAGCTTATAAGGGCCGTATTTTTTTCCATTGAACGAGACGCTACTTGATTTGATAGTGGAGAAGCTTTTACCCGCAGTTTGTTTTTGCGCTTCCGCCAAACTCTTTTTTACTTCCGCAAGCTGTTCAGGAGTCATATAAGCGGCCATGGCTTTCATCTGCTCGTCAGTCACTGTGGGTTGCTGTATTGAATGCGATTCAGTTTCGTTACTTACATATTTTTTAAACTCATCGCCGTTCATATCAAGTTCTCTCAATGCTGAGTAGCTGCACTGCAGTACAGTTTGACAACCTGAAGAGGATCCATTAGGGCAGGCAACCGGTGTGCGAGTTCCGTTTTTGTAGGTGTAGCACTGATTAGAACTTCCACTTTGCTTTGATATGATGAAAGAAATCTGATCGAGTGATGTACCTAAGTCGATACAGTTCTCGGAATAATCAAAGATTTCATCAGCACCAAGTTTTACCACTGACGAGCGAGTAACATTCGCGCTCAATTTATTTTTGTTTGGAGTCTGGGTGGCTGAAGATGTCGCTTCCTTCTCCAACTTATTTACTTCCTGATTAGCCTTGCTTTTGAGTTTATTCAACATGCCCTGAGCATTAGCAGAGCCGATTGATAAAACAATCGAGCAGAGCAGAAGAAAGGAATTTCTGATTTTCATTTAGGTGGTGTTTAAAGTTTTACGAATTCAACTCTTCGGTTATTGGCTTTGCCTTCCGGAGAATTATTGTCACTGATAGGTTTGGTAAGACCGTATCCTTTAGCCGTAAGTCTTGAACCCGCCACTCCAAGATCGATCAATGCTTTCTTTACAGCTTCAGCCCGTTGTTGCGATAGTTGAAGATTATAGGCGGCATCTCCGTCACTATCGGTATGGCCACCTACTTCAAATTTTAATTCGGGGTTGTCTTTCAATACTTGTACAATCATATTTAGCGTGCCCATGCTCTCGGGTCTCACAGTCGCTTTGTTGTAATCAAAGTTAATACCATGGGTGACAATTTTAGCATCGGTAAATTTTTTACCTACAAGGTTCATGCCGCCACCTGCTGCCAGCCGAACATTTTTAAAAATCACCGGATTACCGTTATCGCCAATTCCTCCGATCTGGATGGAAATAGGAACTATTTCGGTATTGGGCATGACTAATATGCGATATTGATCAAGGTAACATTTGATTTGCCCATTTTTGAAAACGACGGATACATGATGCCACTGGCCGGCAAAACTATCCTTGTCGCCAGGGTAAGTGGCATTTAAGTCTCTAGGAAAATAACCAGAGGCCACATCGCCACTTTCAGTAAACTCAATTATTTTTTCAGTTTCATCCGCGCATTCAAAAAACAGCCTTGCTCCGTTGCGAGCTTCTACTTGAACAAAATAATCAAACTCAACGGTAAAAGGATCTGTTAGGTAAGATTTGGTTTTCAGACGTGGAGAAACCTTTACGAAGTTTCCTTCGGTAAGGAAGAAACATAGTTCATCGTTTACTTTGTTAAGTACGCCTTGCCCGGATTCCAAATTCCACTTTGCTGGAAATTCTCCATCCTGATCCTCAGCAAAATTATCTTCGAATAAGATTTTGTCGCCAGGGACAAAGTCATAGTTGTTATAAGTTTTCAGAGAAGT
>DASYTA010000710.1:0-2588 GCA_036002745.1 Cyclobacteriaceae bacterium
CAAAATCAGAATCTTGAATTGTAAAGGCAGCAATTTTGTGAACAAAGAAAAGGCTCGAAATTTATTAACGTTAATCAATGAGTATAACGCGAACCCTTTCCAAAAACTTGAGTGCAGAATGTTGCGAGGAGATAGCATACTACATGATCGCTTCGTGGTATCCGACCAGAGTGTTTGGTATTTAGGAAGTTCATTCAGTGAATTTGGTAATCGTGCAACCTGTATAGCCAGAGTTCCGAAAGCATCTGACACCGAGATTCTCAAAGAGATTGAAAACTGGTATTTTAATAGACAGGCAGAATACTCGCAAGGAATTGAAGAGTATGTAAATAATTCGGAAGCTGATGATTAACACATTTCCTGGTACACCGGCAAATGCCACTACCCGAATGCACGAATGCGGCTATGGTAACTTTTGGTTTTATCATCGGAGATCATACCCAAACAATGAACCGCTATATCTTCAACACCTCATTTCCGGCGTATCAAGTACAATAGATATCTGGGATCCTTATGTCAATATCGCACCTAATGATAATGACCTTTTAATATTCAGCAATATTCCTAACGACATCACGTTAAAAATATTAACGATGAAGGGCCTTAAGAAACCAGTTAATTACAATTATCTCAATGACCTAGTCAACGGACTAAAACAGGTGATACCTCCTGGTAAAAATGTGCGCTTTGCGCTCCGAGTCATTGACGAGTCAGACCCCATCGCAAATGAAGATTGGTTTTTCCATGACCGTTTGTTGATCCTGGATAAGACTAGAGTTTTTGTTGTCGGCGGATCAGTAGGTTATCATCGAAAGCCTGTAAAATCAACGGGAATTTATAAAGTTGAAAATCCAGACACATGTGATTTCATTTTGACAATTTTTGATGAGTATTGGAAATACTCCATTCAAAACGAAATACCACTAACGTTTTTACATCCCTGACGATGGATTATAATTTGTTTTTTAAGTACGATTATTTTCGTTTGAAAAACATTGAAGATGAAAACGAATTCTTTAATGTTCTAAATCAGGATGAACATCTTGTGGGGCTTGTTGATTCTTTTTTGTCAAAAATAAAAGAGGCTATTTTTAATAATATCAACAAAAAGAACTTTAACGTTTCTGACTACGCCGATACCAAGACCGATTTGCAGCAAATCATAAAAGAAATTGACCGCGTCTTAATAACACACCCTTTGACTCCAAAGGATGCCCAACTTCGCGAGTTGGTCGCTGAGGCATTTTCAAAATTTGAGGGGCGAATTTCCCAACTTGATAGGATGAACACCTCGCAGTACGTTCTGCAGTCATACATTTCTTTGTGGCTTGAGACTAGGTTGGCAGACCTAATTTCTATTGACCATCGATTTGCAGACCCCCTCCTTCTTGAAAGGCTATTAGCACAAACTGAATTGCTATTCACTTTCTATAGCAAACTTAAAGGAGCTGTCCCTAAGGCATGGATTGAAAAAAATGAAATTGAGTGGACAACTCTGGCGGAGAGGCCGCAGGATATACTGAAATATCTGACAACATATGAGAAGGAGTATTTTAACGACTATGAACGAATAATATCGCAGTATAGCCAGGAGAACCCTTGGAAGTTTGTTCTTGAGGCGACTAGAAACGCCGACGCCGCTCACCTTTCTTCATACATAGCATTTAAATCTTCCGTTCTTTTGCGATTGGATATTCGTGAATGGATCGTGCTTTGGGATAACTTAAGATTTCCGGTACTTCAGGAAATAATGCTCTTTGCTATAAATCGACCGACCGATTTGATCAGAATATCAGACGAATTAGCAACGCAAGGAAAAAATCTGAAGTCTAATTCGGAACATTTATGCCTGATTCTTTTAAAGCATTTGTTTGAGTCGGGAGTTATGGTGTCACAAAAGTTATCATTTTATGAGGATGTACGGAGGCTTGGTTCGAGTAATTTGCTAGAGGACAGCTCCTTTGTTAAACAAGGAAGAGAGGCAAAGGCAGTCTGGATTAATGGCAGAGCAGCCTTTTATAAAACTATTTTTGGATCAGCATTGAAGATTCTAAGAATGGAGATACTCAGTGATTTTGTGTTTCATTATTCCCTCCGTGGGGGCGATTCGGTTAGTAGTTATAATTCTGAAGTCGATTTTATGGTATCAGCTTACAAGGGTCTAGCTGAACAAATGATAGCGTTACCAGAACTCATTGAAGAGTTATCAAGGGAATTTAATTTCTCAAAATTCAATTTTCTCGTCTCTCTTATCAGGTCGGGAATTTTGACAGACAATCAAATCGATTTGATTTTGCTTAAATTCCTAGATTTTAGCGGTTCTAAATCATTCTATTGGGATGGTACATACTCCCCACCCTATTGGGCCACACTCAAAGGTATCGGCTATTTGCTAAGCGAAAAATCTGATACTTCTGATACTATCAAGCGATTTGTTAGCAATGTCAAAATTTGTCATGAAGGTTGGAATGTCAAAGAACCGGACTACAATGAGACACAACGTGAACTGTTCTGGTTGTGTGCCATTGGGTTGACATTTGAACATTCGAATTCTTTTCATCGACCGGAAGACGCTAAGGAAATTTTTG
>DASYTA010000711.1:0-12394 GCA_036002745.1 Cyclobacteriaceae bacterium
GATTGTCTTTGCCCAAGCGACTTCCCATTATATTCTGTGCATCCAGCAGCATTTTTTGTACTTCAGCAGGATTGTCGCCTTTATAAAATTTAATGAGTGCTAATCGTGATAATGACTTAGCAACCTCTATGTGATTATGGCCAAACTGTTTTTCCTGACTTTCCATGGCCTTCCGGAAATTCTCTTCCGCACCCTCGTAGTCACCAATGATATAATCGATGTCACCTAGTAATAAAAGCACTGAAGCAATCTTTGTCGATTTTTCACTGTAAACAGCCAAGGCGATTTGTTTGGCACGAGAAGCAATTTTTGCAGCTTCAGTGTAATCACCCTTTGCCAACGATAGTCTCCCAGCGTTGACCAAAGGTTCAATCAATCGCAACGAATTGGGGCCATAGGTTTTTTCATATTCATGAATCATCTCTTCCAATAACTCCTCGGTGTCGGAATAACGACCTAGTTGAATAAATAAACTTGATAACTCACGAGCAGCAACAGCTTCGTCAACGATTAATATTCTATCGGCTTTGGAAATAATTTTAGCAGCACGATCGAGATTGTCTTCTGCTTCGTCAAACAATCCCTTGATACCAAAAAGAACGGCCTGTGTTTCAATTGCATCCACCAAATAGCCTTTCTTATCCTCATCTTTGCGGAAGTTTTCCAAAATTTTTAATGATGAGTTCAAGCTCTGCTCTGCTTGCTCATACTGCCCTAGTTTGATTTGCAGCTTAGCGTTGTTAGTAAGTTCAGCGCCATACAAATAATCATTGTAATCGTATTTAGTGCGCGCAGCATTCTTTGCCTTTTCCAACGATGCTGTTGCCTTATCATACTTGTCGGTCAATTCATAAAAGTTGGCCACGTGATTCAATATTTCCAAAATGTCCTTATGGCGAATAGCAATTTCCTTTTCTACTACATTGGTGAAACTCTCATCATAAATTTTACCGGTCTCAGCAATTCGGTTGGTGTAATCCAAATAAAAATTAGCCAACTTAATTCTTGATAAATGAGTTTCCGGGGAGTCCTTTCCGTACAAATCCGTTTTGATGTCTACAATGTCGGTCAGGTATTTTTCAGCACTTGTATAATTCTTTTTATAAACAGCCAAGCCATAAAGGAATTCGATAACATGAACGGTTACAATATTGTTATGAGGAAGTTCGACTGTTTGAGTCAACATCTTGTTAGCGTTGCTCTCCAGGTTCTTCGTTCTGTCTTTGTCAAGTTTAGCATCAAATTCTACAGCATTCAAACGAGCAGTGTAAGCGCTGTTTTTATAATTCTTGTTTATCATTTTTTCATACTCCAGCTTTAAATTCTGGTACCGCGCGGAACTACCTTGAGCAAGCAATCGCCTGAGGTACTCCTCATAAATTGAGGCAGCCAGGTAATGCGTGTTTTTATGAGAGATTAGCAAATGGTTGAGCGCATCATCGTAACCAGTGCCTTTCGGAAAATCTCGATCAAGCTCTAGTCCATTTTCAACAATTAAATAGGAATGATAAAATTGATTCTTCGCATAAGAAAAATCGCTACGGCCTAAATTCTTATCAATCCATCGGGCAGCGGCAGTGAAAGCCGAGTCAGCGCTATTAAAATTACCTTGGTTGCGAAAAGTATTTCCAACATCGGTCAGCCATCTTGCATATTCCTGATAGCGAACCCTCAGCTCATTTTCAGGAATCTTTCTACTTTTTAAATTTCCCTTATCGTCCACATAGGTTTCCTGTTTTACAGCCCGACCCGAAAAATATTTTTCCTGATCATGAAGGATACTCAACGCCTCGTTATAATAACCCTGACCTGTAAGTACTTCTGAGAGCAGCAAGTTCCACCTTGCCTTATTCGTTTCCGTCATGAAAGCCCCGGCCTCCAAAACCTTTTTAGCTTGATCTAAATAATCCTTTGCTACTCGATAAGAACCATTGAGAATATACAACTCAGCAACATCAGCTAGCAACAGTCCATGCTTCTCGCTAGTCTCCTTATAATTAAGGATACTAGATGAAACTGCCGTCTCTACATTAGTCTCAAAATCCTTAATCTTACCGGAAGCAAGAAGGTATTTAGCTGTATATAAATAGTAAGTGGGTGTGTAGCTATTTTGTTGCCCCAATTTTTTAAATGCCTTTTTCTTAAACTTTTCTAAATTGGAAATAGCTTTTTTGTAGTCTCCCATTTCGTAGGCTGTCTCCGAGGCCGCCACCATTTTGTCGTATTTGGCCTGTGCACTTGCCAGTAACGGAGCAAAAAGTAAACATGAAAAAAGAATAAGACTATTGGGTTTCATCAGTTGAAGTGTTTGGTGAAATGACAATTTTAGGCCAAATGACCTAGGTGTGGCTTTCTTTAGGAAAAGTAATCAATTTTTTAGGAGTATTGAAGAAGCGCTTGATCACATAAAATGGTGAGTCAAAAAAATAGGCACTCCAATTTAGTTGAAGTGCCTATCTATGAGAAGGAAATAGGTTTACTCTTCCTCTTTTTTCAATTCAACTCCCGTTGCCATTTTTTCTTTTATTTTTTTCTCGAGCTCATCCATCAACTCCGGATTATCTTCAATGAGCTGTTTTACTGCATCTCGGCCCTGGCCTAGTTTATTACCATTGTATGAAAACCAAGAGCCGGATTTTTGAATAACGTTTAGCTCCACACCGATGTCCACAATCTCCCCCGACTTTGAAATGCCTTTGCCGTACATAATATCAAACTCTACTACTTTGAATGGAGGGGCTACTTTGTTCTTAACCACTTTCACCTTCACCCGGTTGCCAGTAATATCATCCGAACTCTCTTTGATTTGGCCGATTCTTCTAATGTCCAACCTTACAGATGCATAGAACTTCAGTGCATTACCTCCGGTTGTTGTCTCAGGGTTACCAAACATGATCCCGATTTTTTCACGAAGCTGATTAATAAATACACAAGCACATCCTGTTTTACTAATTGTACCTGTCAATTTTCTCAATGCCTGCGACATCAAGCGAGCTTGCAAACCCATTTTGCTTTCCCCCATCTCACCTTCTAATTCTGCCTTTGGAACCAGAGCCGCAACTGAGTCAATAACAATAATGTCGATTGCTCCAGAGCGAATGAGGTGCTCAGCAATTTCTAAAGCTTGCTCACCATTGTCAGGCTGAGATATCAATAAGTTTTCAGTGTCGATACCCAATTTTTCTGCATACGTTTTATCGAAAGCATGTTCTGCATCAATGAACGCTGCCACCCCACCCTTCTTCTGCGCCTGGGCTATACAATGCATGGTAAGCGTAGTCTTGCCGGATGACTCGGGACCATAAATCTCCGTAACGCGACCACGAGGAATACCGCCAATGCCAAGAGCTATATCGAGGCCCAGTGAACCCGTAGAAATGGCAGGCACATCCATAATCTTTTCATCACTCAGTTTCATTACGGTGCCTTTTCCGTATGTTTTTTCCAGTTTATCGATGGTGAGCTGAAGGGCTTTGAGTTTCTCTTTTGCGTCTGGGTTCATAAGTGGTTTCTTTAAAATTGAAATGCTAAAATATTTAGTATTTTGCTAAAAACAAAATCGGAAGGCTAAATTTATTTTTAAGAATTCAATTCGAAACGGATCTCGTACCGTAATGAAAGTCGTCTTTTACTAAAAAAAATTTCTTCAATTGATGCCATTCCAAACAAACTCTTAATTAAATTTCAGGAGATTTTGAAAATCATATAAACGTTGTAACTCCAAAAAAAATTTAAACCCCCTTGCACCATGGCAAAGAAAGCAAAAAAAGCAGCCAAGAAAGGAAAAGCGAAAGCCAAAAAAGCAGTAAAGAAAGCAGCCAAAAAGAAGGTTGTGAAGAAGGCCGCTAAGAAAGCTAAGAAGGCTGCGAAGAAGAAAGTTGTCGCTAAGAAAAAACCCGCAGCTAAGAAACCTGTGGTAAAAGTAGCAACACCGGTAGCATCATCACCTGCACCTTCTCCTTCACCCGCACCAACACCAACTCCTACACCAACACCTAGCCCTTCCAACGATAACCCAATGGGAGGCATGTAGAGAATATCTACTTTATGTTTAAAAGCGATGTTAAAACATCGCTTTTTTTTTCTCCGTGGTTAGTTACTGTATGATCTTCTTTTAAAATTAGCTTTCAACTAAAAGGCATAATTTTAAGGCCGATTCCCAATAGCCAACTTCAACAAGCAGTTGGCTTTGTCCGGACAGATGAACAAAATAAACTGAAATGCCCGTCAGCAAAAGACCAACTGAATGATAATCGACACGGGCATAGTTTTTAACACATGAAATCCAAAATTTAAAAATTATGAATAACCGTAGGCTTCCTTTCATCATCTTAGGAGTAGTTGCTTTCATCGTTGTGCTGACACTCTCCTCCAGTTTGTGGTTCACTATCGAAGCCACCGACCGCGCCATTATGTTCTATCCTTTTGGCAAGGGCCTTGACAAAACCAATGTGATCGGGCCAGGCACACACATGAAAGCTCCTTGGAACGATGTGTATATTTATAAAGTAAATGAAATGTCATCGGATGAGAACATGGATGTGCTCGACAAAAATGGTTTGTCTATCCATGTTGATATTACCGTACGTTTCTTTCCAGTACCCAACAAAATCGGATTTATCCATGAGCAATTCACCAAAGACTATGTGAATGTGTTGGTGATCCCTGAAGTTCGATCTACTGTGCGCCAGGTGATGGGACGCTACACGGCTGAAGAGATTTATTCAACCAAACGAGCCGAAGTAGAAAGTGCGATTAAAAATGAAACTGAAAAAATCCTGAACCAGAACAACGTGAACGCAACGGCAGTTTTGATTCGGTCAATTGCTCTCCCTGAGCAAATCAAACAAGCTATTGAAAACAAGCTGCAGCAAGAGCAAGAAGCGTTGGCTTATCAATTCCGTCTTTCCAAAGAACAAAGCGAGGCCGAACGTAAACGCATAGCAGCCGAAGGTGAGTCAAGAGCCAATAATATCATCAACAACAGCTTGTCCGACAAATTATTGAAAATGAGAGGTATAGAGGCAACGCTAGAACTCTCCAAATCGCCAAACACAAAAGTGATAGTAATAGGGTCAGGCAAGGATGGAATGCCGCTTATACTGGGCAATAACTAATTATTGAACACTCCTTTTTTCTGATAACTCTTCATTCTATCTTTAAAACGAAAGTTTAAAATTCAATTTATGGCGAAGACTGCAGAACTGATCATCGATGGCAAATCCTACAAACTGCCGATTATCGAAGGGACAGAAAAAGAAATTGGGATTGACATCGGAAACCTACTCGAAGAGGCAGGTGTGATCACCCTGGATTTGGGATACAAAAATACCGGGGCAACAAAAAGTGCCATTACTTTTTTGGATGGGGATAATGGAATTCTTCGCTATCGAGGCTATTCTATTGAAGACCTGGCCGCCAAGTCATCATTTCTTGAAGTCGCTTATTTGCTCATCTTTGGCGAGCTCCCAACTGACGAGCAACTCAAGAAATTTTCAGACGATATCAAAAAGCACACGATGGTGCATGAAGATACTCGCAAAATATTGGATGGCTTTCCATCAACTGCTCATCCCATGGGAGTTTTGGCTTCCATGTTCTGCGCACAAACTGCCTTTTATCCAGAATCAATTGATCCCAACCGCTCTGCCGAAGGTGTTTATCTAAGTATCGTTAGGTCTTTGGCCAAAATGCCAACCTTTGCTGCCTGGGCTCACAAAAATGCGATGGGTCATCCTGTGAACTACCCAGATAATTCATTGGATTATTGCTCTAGGTTTCTAAAAATGATGTTCTCATTGCCAGCCGAACAATTTGAAGTTGATCCGGTTGTTGCAGATGCGCTTGATAAGTTATTGATACTGCATGCTGACCACGAGCAAAACTGCTCAACCTCTACGGTCAGAATTGTAGGTTCATCAAAAGCCAGTATTTACTCCTCTATTTCCGCCGGCATCAATGCACTTTGGGGTCCGTTGCATGGCGGTGCGAATCAGGAAGTAATCGTCATGCTGGAAAACATTCGCAAAGATGGTGGAGATACCGATAAGTGGATTGCGAAAGCCAAAGACAAAAACAGTGGCTTCCGCTTGATGGGATTTGGTCACCGCGTGTATAAAAATTTTGATCCACGTGCCAAGATCATCAAGAAGGCAGCAGATGATGTTCTGAAAAAGCTTGGTGTAAACGATCCTGTTTTAGACATCGCCTTGAAACTTGAAGAAGTTGCCTTACGTGATCCTTATTTTATCGAGCGTAAACTTTATCCCAACGTAGATTTCTATTCAGGAATTATTTACCGTGCACTCGGTATTCCAGTAGAAATGTTTACGGTAATGTTTGCGATTGGCCGCTTACCCGGATGGATTGCTCAATGGAAAGAGCTTCGTGAAAACAAAGAACCCATCGGCAGACCAAGACAAATTTATACCGGTCAGAATTTAAGACCGTATGTGCCAATCACAAAAAGATAATTTTAGTTTGATCTAACTATATTTAAAGGCTGGAATTTAAACCAGCCTTTTTAATTATGGCACTCACAGAAGATTTTAACTCAGCCGTTGCGCAATCAAAGGAATTGCCATCACGACCTAGCAATGAAGACTTACTTCAGCTTTATGCACTCTTTAAACAAGCTACCGATGGTGACGTAAGTGGCGATCGACCAGGTGGTTTTGATTTCAAAGCTATCGCCAAGTTTGATGCATGGTCAGAAAAAAAAGGGACCTCCAAAGATGCAGCCATGCAGCAATACGTGAGTCTTGTAGAGCGATTAAAAAAAGAACTAGCCTGATTGAATCTTTTTTACCAACCCGGAATATCCGAAGGCATCAATTATCTTGACGCAGAAGAATCGCGTCACGCGGTGCGCGTACTACGAATGAGTGAAGGCGATCAACTTACACTCACCGATGGAAAAGGTTTTTTTTACTCAGCCAGAATTACCAAGGCCGATTCCAAAAAGTGTCAGTTTGAGATCCTTGATAAGAAAGAAAATTCAAAGAGAAATTTTCACATCCATGTAGCGATAGCGCCGACAAAAAATGCAGATCGTATTGAATGGTTTGTCGAGAAGGCCACAGAAATCGGCATTGATGAAATCAGTTTTATTCTTTGCAAGAACTCAGAACGAAAAGTGATCAATGCCGATCGAGTTGAGAAAGTCGCAGTGAGTGCGATGAAACAATCTAAGCAAGCTTGGCTACCAAAACTGAATGAGATTATTCCTTTCAAAAAAATAGTTGAAGCAAAGTCTGATCAGAAATTCATTGGTTTTGTTGATTCCACCAACCCATTGCATTTAAAAAAACTGGCACAGCCTAACAAGAAATATTTAGTACTTATTGGCCCTGAGGGAGATTTTTCAATGGAAGAATTAGAGCTAGCACTTAAAAACGGTTTTGAAAAAGTAAGCCTTGGCACAAATCGGCTACGCACCGAAACAGCAGGGCTTGTCGCGATTCAAGTTCTGGCATTGGCAAATGCTTGATATAATTGATTTGCGAAAATTTCGAATCAACCTTTATCTTTAACATCGAAATTTTATCATGACCGCCGCTGAAGCTAAAAAGAAAATACAAGAACTAACCGATAAGGTTAATTATCACAACGATCTCTATTATCAAAAAAACAAAACAGAGATTTCTGATTTTGAATTTGATCAATTGTTGGAGCAACTAAACAAGCTCGAAAAAGAATTCCCAGAATTAAAACAACTCGACTCTCCCACCCAGCGTGTGGGAGGAACGATTACTAAAGAATTTCCTTCTGTTATTCATCAATACCCGATGTTGTCTCTTGGGAATACTTATTCACAACAAGAGCTTGAAGATTTTGATGGACGAGTAGCAAAAGGGCTAGATGGCGATGCGTATGAATATTTCTGTGAGCTGAAGTTTGATGGTGTCTCCATCAGTTTGATTTACGAAAATGGCCTGCTCGTAAAAGGTATTACGCGTGGAGATGGCGTTCGAGGTGACGATGTAATTGCCAATGCTAAAACTATCCGTACACTTCCTTTAAAGATCAAAGGCAAAAATATTCCCAATAAATTTGAAGTGCGTGGTGAGGTCTTTCTTCCGAAAAAAGTATTTAAACAACTCAACAAAGAACGAGAAGATATTGGTGAAGAAACTTACGCTAACGCCCGCAACACAGCTAGCGGAACGCTGAAAATGCAAGACAGCACCGAGGTAGCCAAGCGCAAACTCGATTGCTTCCTTTATTACCTACTCGGCGAAGAAAATAATATTCAAACTCACGAAGAGTCGATCAAGAAAATAGAGTCGTGGGGATTTCAAGTTTCACAGACTTATAAAAAATGTAAGAATATCAGTGAAGTGTTGAAATACATTGAAAGCTGGGAGAAGAAGAGAAATGACTTGCCGCTGGAAACGGATGGTGTTGTGATCAAAGTAAATAACCTTGACCAACAAGAACGTTTAGGTTTTACTGCAAAAAGTCCACGTTGGGCGATCGCTTACAAATACAAATCGGAAAGCATCAGCACAAGACTGAATGGAATCACCTACCAAGTTGGAAGAACCGGTGCAGTAACTCCAGTTGCCGAATTGGAACCTGTGCTTCTGGCAGGAACTACAGTGAAGCGCGCTTCACTACACAATGCCAACGAGATTGCTCGACTTGACTTACGCATTGGTGATTTTGTTTTTGTTGAGAAAGGTGGTGAGATCATTCCAAAAGTCACCAGTGTTGATCAATCAAAACGCGATCAAAAACTGAAGCCCGTAAAATATATTTCGAAATGCCCTGAATGTGGAACGGATTTGATTCGTAAAGAAGGAGAAGCCAACCACTATTGTCCGAATGAAAAAGGTTGTCCTCCGCAAATCAAAGGTCGCATCGAACATTTTATTCAGCGCAAAGCGATGGACATTAATTCTCTTGGAGAAAAAACCATCGCGCAGTTGTATGAGATCGGTCTGGCAAAAACTCCCGCCGACCTTTACGATTTGAAGAAAGAAGATCTTCTGAAATTAGAAGGTTATAAGGACCTTTCGATAAAAAATCTTTTGCAAGGAATTGAAGCTTCAAAGTCAGTTCCGTTTGAGTCCGTCTTGTTTGCTATCGGAATTCGTTTTGTTGGAAAAACGGTTGCTGAAAAATTAGCCAGGCATTTCAAGAGCATCGACAACCTTGCTCAAGCCAGCTACGATCAATTGATTGAAGCTCCTGAAGTGGGTGAAAAGATTGCTCAAAGCGTTTTTGATTTCTTCCGCGATAAAGAAAATCAGCGTGAAGTAACTCGCCTAAAAAAGGCAGGTCTTCAATTCATAAGTTCTTTTAAAGAACCTGAAAAAGTAAGCAATGCCCTCGATGGCAAGTCATTTGTTATTTCAGGCACTTTCGAGCATTACGAGCGCGACCAATTAAAAGATGTGATCATCGCCCACGGTGGTAAGGTTCTTTCATCCGTCTCCGGAAAATTAGATTTTCTTCTGGCTGGCGAGAATATGGGGCCAGCAAAGCGGGAGAAGGCAGAGTCGCTAGGCGTGAAAATTATCAGCGAACAGGAGTTTGAAAAGATGCTGAAGTGAAAATCTGATCCTGGAATCGGGCATCCTGAAATCCAATTTTTTTGAATTTGTAATTTTTAATATCCAATTTCGCCCCATGTTTAAAATGAACTTTCTAAGGATGCGTACCCAAACCGCGTTGAAGAAGAACGACAGTCTTCGCGCAAGCCTTCCTTACAGGCAAGCACAAAACATCGGAATCATGTTCAGTGTGGAAGACAAGCAGAAACACCTGGACGTGAAAGAATTTATTCAGCATCTGGAGCAAGACGGAAAGAAAGTTCAGGTATTAGAATATCTGCCTTTGAAAAAGGAGAATTTTGATTTTAAGTTTGATTTTTTCACCATCAACGACTTAAGCTTTTGGGGAAAAATCCATTCAGAGATTGCCATTAAATTTTCAGAAACACCATTCGATTATCTATTCTATATTGATAAGGAGCCAAATCCAATGGCGCTTTATCTATTAGCTACTAGCAAAGCTCGCTGCCGTATAGGAAGGTTTTCTGAAAACGAAAATCCCTATTTTGAAATGATGATTGAGCAGAACGGTACGACCAAAGGGTTGATAGATACCATGTATAAATACACCAAACAATTGAGATGAAGAAGCTTACGGGCACAGGCGTTGCCCTCGTTACGCCTTTTAATAGTGATGGTTCAATTGATTTCACTTCGCTTAAAAAATTATTAGAACACACCGCCACCGGAGTCGATTATTTCGTGGTGATGGGAACTACTGGGGAGTCAGCAACTCTTTCGAAAGAAGAGCGAAAAGAAGTATTGCAATTTGTTGTGAAAAATAATCCTAAGAGATTACCAATTGTTTATGGAATCGGTGGAAACAACACGGCATCGGTACTGAGTGAAATTGAAGAGACAAACTTCAGAGGGGTGTCTGCTATTTTATCAGTAAGCCCATATTACAACAAACCATCGCAAGAAGGGATTCGTCAACATTTTAAAAAAATTGCAGATGCTGCGCCCATCCCAGTCATCCTGTATAACATTCCGGGTCGCACTGCCTCGAACTTAACGGCAGAGACAATTTTAAAACTCGCTCAACATAAGAACATCATTGGTATTAAAGAAGCTTCAGGCAACCTTGAGCAATGCATGAAAATTGCAAAAGGAAAACCAAAAGATTTTCTATTGATCTCTGGAGACGACCTTTTCACTCTTCCTCTTTATTCAATTGGCGGAGTTGGAGTGATTTCTGTTTTGGCGAATGCTTTTCCAGTTGCTTTTAAGAAAATGACAGAGAGCGCCGGGGCAGAGAATTATGCGAAAGCAGCCGCGGAAACTTTCAAGTTTTTGGAAATCAATGGCCTTATGTATGAAGAGGGAAACCCAACGGGAATAAAGTATTTATTAAGTCTGATGAAAATTTGCAAGCCTCATGTGCGCTTGCCCATCGTTGAGCCATCCGCAGGGCTGCGAAAAAAGATCGAAGCGGCCTTCGAGCAAATAAAAAAAGGATAGCAGTCGCTATCCTTTTCCTTTAGAATTTAATTAGCCTCGGGCTATTTGCTTTCCTTATTCTTTAACTCTTGAACCTCAGCACGAATGGCCTGCGCAATATTTTTAAGGTCTTGCATTCCCTTTCTTACGCGAGTACCTGCTGCGCTGTTTGCCTTGTTATAAAACTTATCAGCATCGCCTTCGATGGAAGCAATCAGGGCTTTTAGTTCTTCGAATTTTTTCATTTTTATACTGTTTAGTTTGTGTTTTGTTCTTTTGCGTATGCCAAATTAAACAAAAACACGCAAAAACAAGCTAAAAAGCCATTTTTTTAAAATTTAGTGACCGAAACGAGCTCTTCTTTGCGGTAAAAACCGCTGTCAAGCTTTGTTTTTAAGGCTGAAAACGCGGTCAAGGTCTCGTTCACATCATCCATTGTATGAGATGCCGTTGGGATAATGCGGAACATAATCACGTCTTTTGGCACCACCGGATAGATAATTACCGAACAGAAAATGCCGTAGTTTTCACGCAAATCCATACTCATGTTTGCTGCCTCGCCTACACCACCTTTGAAGAGAACCGGAGTAGGTGGTGTTTCTGTTTCATTAATTGCAAAGCCTCTCTCCTTCAAGCCCGTCTTTATGGCTTTCATGATCATTTTGAGGTTTGCTCTGAACTCCGGATGTTTCTTCAACAACTCCAAGCGCTTCAATGCACCAAGTACTAAAGGCATTGGAAGTGACTTCGCGTAAATTTGTGAGCGAACGGTGTAACGTAAGTACTTCAATACTTTTTTATCACCAGCTACAAATGCACCTATGCTAGCCATTGATTTAGCGAACGTAGAAAAATACAAGTCGATTTGATCTTGCACACCCTGCTCTTCACCCACACCTGCACCCGTTGGGCCCATTGAGCCAAAACCGTGCGCATCATCAACAAATAACCGGAAATTATATTTCTTCTTTAGCTCAACAATTCCTTTCAAATCACCCATGTTACCGCTCATTCCGAATACCCCTTCGGTGATAACAAGAATACCTCCTCCTGTTTCATTCGCCAATTTGGTAGCACGCTGAAGTTGCTTCTCCAAACTATCCATACTGTTATGAGAGTATACAAAGCGTTTGCCCATGTGCAGACGAACACCATCGATAATACAAGCATGGCATTCTGCGTCATATACAATCACATCTTTACGATCAACCAGTGCATCGATTATCGAAAAAACACCTTGATAACCGTAATTGAGCAACATCACATCTTCTTTCTTCTCAAACTCAGCCAGCTGTCTTTCTAATTCTAAGTGATGAACTGAATTTCCGCTCATCATCCTTGCCCCCATGGGTGAAGCTAAACCGTATTGTGCTGCCGCATCAGCATCAGCTTTACGT
>DASYTA010000712.1:0-5276 GCA_036002745.1 Cyclobacteriaceae bacterium
TCTTTCAATTCCTCCTTTTATTATCAATTTAGGAATAAGGCCACTTATAGAAATTTGTCGAGACAATAAATCTCCCGTCAGGTAGACGGAAGAAATCGCTGGGTTAATTTTTTCCTTATAAGGTAATTTTATTTCAACAGCTTTTATCTCATCGCTATGCTTGAGCGTCATCGACACATCATTCATTCTAAATCCATTTTTCAACATCTCATACACAATGCTGTCGTTCGAAAAATTAGCAGTCAGTTCATACTCTGAAAAGTAATGGGTCGCTCCGACTTTCCGTTCTACAATTTGATTTTGAGAATTTCGCACTTGTACTATCACTTCGTAGGTAGAGTTCGTTTTTTGAAACAACTCTGATGGTATATCCACTAGGGTTGCCTCTTTTGAATCGAGGGCAATTTCCTTGAACAGTAACGTGTCCATCAATACAACGATAGGTTGAAATGTTTCCCGAATAGTATGAGGCTTAACAAGAATAGTTGCCTTTGCATCCTTTAAGATCAGCCCATTGATATCGGTAGCTAGAATGGACAATTCATTTTTTTGAGGATGAAATTGCTTGTCATTAGCAAGCTTAATCTCTAGTTGAGTTCCGTTCAGTTCGTAATCTTCATACTTGAAGTTACAGTTGGATACTACTTGACCATTTTTTTCACGCAGCTGAAGGTTGTAATTTCTATCCAGTGTAAGTTTCAACGAATCGTGTAAGACAAACTCGCCAGCGAAACTGCCAGATCGGTGTGGGCTTATGCGCGCTACTTTAATTGACTTGCTGTTGTTGCTAAGCCAGACTTCAAGGTCCTTGTGAATTGGTGTGCGTGACTGATTGAGTGCGTACGATTTGAACCTAACCTTTTCATTTGGCTTGTACTTGTTCTTGTCGGTAATCATGTAGCTGAAGAAGGAGGGGCCATCGCCATTGCCGTCATAGTTACTGTAATCGAATGGTGCATCATGTTTTTCTATGTTGAAAATAGATCGAAACCCGTCCAACTCAACGGTCAATACTCTGTTGTCACCATTTACCCAGCCATTCTCGATTCTGTAAGTTTTGCTTTCTGGGTCTATTCGGAGTCTGTTCAACATGAACTTCACTTTGGCATCTTCTCTTACATTTCCATTTAAGTCCAACACTTGAAGGGCAAGCGCATTATACTCTTTCATTAAAAAAACTTGGTAAGGAAAAACGCTGGTATACTCACAGTGCAATTTGTTTTCTACTATGGTTGCCAAGATAAAATGCCCCTTGCTTGGTCTTTTAATCCATCCTTTCCTTACGTTAAATGTATCAATCTGATTGCGCAGCAGTCTGCTGAAGATGGTATCGGGGGTTGAGGTGGTAAGTAATTTTTGTGCCTCCTTATTAGTTATCTGAAAAACGAATCCGACCTGCGGTCTCGTATTCCATTTTATGTGTTGTGAAAAGGAGGGGCCAACAAAAAGAATTAGACAAGTAAGAATGAGTAGAGGATTTCTCATTGATGTTTTTACATGGATGATGCTAAGATATGCGTAATTCCATAACCAGCTGATGGAAATCTGAATGATGGGGCCCTACGTATAAGTAATTATAGCCCGCAATTATGTGCTAGGCTTTCGTAAGAAGAATGTGACTCCGTTTAATTTTGAGATTGTTTGAAGTCACACGCAATGCGGAGAGGGTGGGATTCGAACCCACGGTGCAGTTGCCTGCACAACGGTTTTCGAGACCGTCCCATTCGGCCACTCTGGCACCTCTCCATGAAATTACTCAGTCTGCAGAATTCATGATCTGGTATACATCTTTAAGTTTTTTAAAAAAATCACCCAAAACTAAGTACTAAAACCTGTGGTTATTCAGGTGTTTGGTATATTTTTGTTCAATCACAAAAAAAATGAAAATGAAAGAGATTCGCATGATCTTGTTATTGGTTGCTATGGTAGGAGTGATCGATTCTTGTACGAAAACGGAAACCAAGACTGTTACTTCTGCTGCAACAACGAACGGTATTTTTTTAGCTGGAGCAGCAGGACAGAGCAAATCATGGACACTTGCCTCTATCACCCAAAGCAAAAATGGAGGCACGGCAGTAGCAGGAACAGGCATTCCAACTTGTGAATCCGACAACATTTTTAAATTTTCAAATAGTTCATTACAAAGCTACCAGAGTTCAGAAGGGAACTCTACTTGCACAAGTACTGATCCAGCAACAATTGAAAGTGGCAATTGGGCTTTCACCGATGACGGAAAAACTTTATTGATTGAAGGCACCATTAACGTCACAAGCGATGAGGTTTTCGGAACTGACCACGATATTATGTATTTTCTTTTATTCACTTATTTTGGACCATTAAATGTGGTTAAAATATCAGACACATCTTTAACATTGACTTATACATATACTAGCGGCACCGATACCTATTTGATGACAATTGTTTTGCAAAAAGTATAAGTTGGCTGCAGCGGGTCTGGTGATTGCGTTGGCAACAGAACTACAGGCTCAAACTCTTCAAGTGAAATATATTGCTCTTGGCGACTCTTATACCATTGGCGAAAGTGTTTTAGAAAAAGATCGCTGGCCAAACCAGTTAGCCTCTCATCTGTCAAAATCTAACAATAAGGAAGTAAAGACTTCCATTATTGCCACTACTGGATGGCGTACCGATAATTTGATGAATGCAATCACGATTGCAAAACTTAAGGATGAATACGACTTAGTTTCCTTGTTGATTGGAGTTAATAATCAATACCAAGGCAAACCGATCGAGCAATATGTAATTGAGTTTGAAGACCTTCTGAAAATTTCGATTCGACTGGCCAAAGGAAAAAAGCAAAATGTTTTTGTCGTTTCAATTCCTGATTACGGATTTACCCCTTTCGGCCAAAAAAACCAGACGAAAATTTCTAAGGAGATTGATCAGTTCAATGAGGTGAATAGAAAAATTACAAATCAATACAACGTCAAGTATATCAACATCACTGACATTTCCCGACAAGGTATTAACGAACCTTCTCTCGTTGCTGCTGATGGTTTACATCCATCCGGAAAAATGTATACGTTGTGGGTAGAGCGAATAGTGAAGGAAATTACTTTGAGGTAGACTGCGCCTTTTCAGACTTGTTAATCGACCATCGTACTATGCGGTAGCCAATCCATCCGCAACTCAATCCGATAATAGTGCCAACAAGAATATCTCCTGGATAATGAACTCCTAAATAAATCCTGGTATAAGTCATGAAAGCGGCCCAGATAAAAATCCACGCCACACCTTTATAAAATCTTTTCAGAACGAGCCAAACGAAAATAGCTGTACCAAAAGTATTAGCTGCATGACTTGACGCAAAGCCGTACAAGCCGCCTTTGTATCCATTTACTAAATGAACTAATCCTTGCAAACTTGGCTCTTGCGATGGCCGAAGACGAGCAAAAAACGGTTTCATTAACGAAGAAGTGATTTGGTCAGCTAGAATAATTGTTATGGCAGCACCTAATAAAACGAACAATGTTTCTTTCCTATAATTTTTGAAGATCAAAAATATAAGGAACAGATAAAGAGGCAACCAGAAAAATGTTTTGGTTGCGTAAAACATAATCTGATCCATAAACGGATTATTCAATCCATTAAGAAAAAGTAAAAGCTTTTTGTCTAAATCAATCAGTGTCTGCATGTTTTTGAATTTTACTGTTTAGAGTGGTCGAATCGTCTATCCAATCCTCAGCTTTTTTGCGATCTGTAAACAACTCAATTTCCACACCAAGTTTTGCGGCTGCTTCATTTATGCGCTTTCTGTAATCTTCATTGGTTTGTCCTTCAAAATAAACGTTGGCAATTTTGCGTAAACCCTGTTGGATTGCTTCCGGCATGATAGTCGTAACCATCCATTTTTGATCGTCTGGTGAAATTGTTCCCTGCTTGCTGAGATCAGAAATCCAGTATGGTGTATGATAAAGACGGACCATCTCGAGGCATTTTGCAAAAAGCGTACGATACTGTTCGCTGGTTACTTGTTTTTTCCAAACGATACCCGCGCAATTGGTTCGGGCATTATAAAAGATAGAGCCAAAATCGCTTTCGAAAACAATTTGACCTTCCACTTCCTGATTATCTGGAAAGCTTACGTTAAATGTGGTTCCAACGTTAAGTTCGCTAGCTACTTCCACTTTTCCTCCTAGCGATTCAATTTGAAGCTTTACCAAATATAGGCCAAGTCCTTTTCCATCGGTATGTGTATGGAAACGTTTGTACATTCCAAAAATGCTTCTGCTGAATTGGTTCAGGTTCATACCTAGCCCATTGTCTGAAACTTGAAGCTTTATGGAGTTGTTTACTTGAGTTGTTGTAATTTTTAATTGCAATGATCGCTGTGGCGATCGATATTTTATGGCGTTGCTTATTAAATTATATAAAACGCTGGTGAGTATCGGTCTTATGGTATAGACGATCGGAGCCTCGCGAAAATCAGCATCAATTTTTACATCGGGTTGAATAAATGTTGAGAGACTTCTAAGGACCATATTCAACTCTTCCTGGAAATATACCTTTTCACGAATTCGATAAATGTCGTTTCGAATGTCAATGATCTTATTCAGATCTTTAATAACTTCATCTAGTTCTTTCGCCGATTGCATTACGAGTCTGACTAACTCCAGTTGAGATCCGGTCAGCTCATTTAAATCTTTTTCCATCAGATTTGTCAGCCCCAATAATCTTGCCAACGGTCCGCGCAAATTATGTGAAATCGTAAATGAAAATTGTTGCAGTTCATGATTGTATTTAGCAAGTTCTTCGTTGGTGTGTGTTAGCTCTTTGTTTCTAGCCAAAAGCTCTGTTTGCAATCCTGATTGAATCTTAAGAAGACTTTCTTTTTGTTTTTCAATCATATCATTCGCTTTGATCAAGTGCTCTTGGTTACCGATTAATTCTTGAGTTTGTTTTGTAATCTCAATATTCTGAGCCGAGATCTTGTCTTTTTGAAATTCTAATTTCTGATTTGCTTCCTGAAGAAATGAAACCAGTCTTTCATTCTCTTGAACAGCACGGTCTATAAGGTTCCTTTCAAAAATTAGGGAAAGAAGAATAAATGCATAGGAAGTGATACAATAAAAATTAGCCTTGAAGTAATATTGGCTTTCAGTTCCGCCCAAGCTATAGTAACCAACACCAAAGGCATTGAAGATAAAATCAAGAAAGATGAGAGGCAGAGCACTCATTAAGAGCGTAGTAATCAAAAGTTCTTTTTCCTTGACATGGATCACCAGCAGCGGAATTACCATACATGCGATCAAAAA
>DASYTA010000713.1:0-5706 GCA_036002745.1 Cyclobacteriaceae bacterium
AGTCATTCTTACGAAAAGCAGGTCGTTCTGCTGATTTCAATTCTTTCCGAGCTGAGGATAATCTTAGGGCTGCTTGTCGATTTGACACGGACGGAGATTAGAATTGGAGAAATTGTCACTGATGCTTCAGCGCTGGTTCTATTTGCGGCACTAATTATGATGAGCATCAAAGCGAATTTTAAATCAGTTCATCCAGCCTATGGTTTTGTTTTGATTTTAGTGCTCGGGCTTAATTTTCTTGAATTTGGTGGAGTTCATGGAAATTCAAGATTCAATTACTACGCTGGTTTTTTCATCATGATATTGCTCTATTCAGGAAGACCGCTATTCTTTCTCCTTTTTTTTCAAAGCCTTTTGATCATTGGGCTTACGATATACGTCAGTACAGCGCCATTTGGAGAAACGATTTTTTTTATTGGTAGCGATCAGGGTGTAAGCGATTTTCTATTCATTCTAGCGGCTATGGGTATTTTGTCATTTTATTTGAAAAAAATTACAGAAGAAGAAATATCCAGGTTTGAAGATTTAAACCAGCAACTTGACAAACGTGTAGTTGAAGCAAAAAAACTCAACCATGTTTTGGTTGATCAAGGGAATGCATTAACTCATGCGCAATTGAGTCTGGAAGGTGAAGTAAACAAAAGGACATTTTCGCTTAAAGAAAAACAAAAGGCGATAGAGAAATACATCTATCTCAATACCGATGTTCTGCAAGATCCGATGCAGAAATTAAATGCAGCGATTTCTTCAATTGATCATCATGCTCCCTTTGTGCCGATGCTGCTCGCTTCTCATGCCGAATTGAATGAAGTACTCAAGAACATTACCCAAACATTGGTGTCGCAAGAAGAACTTGATCGAACTAAAATAAAATGACGAAGGATCAACTCGAAAAAGATATTCTTCAATATGGTCTTCTGGTGGGGATTTGTTATCAGCTGTATCAAACATTGATGAGCATAGTACCTACGTTAAGCATCGGTTTGGCTTTTACCAATATGCTGATTACGTTAATGATTTTCTTTATTTATTTATTGGTGCAGCGACAAGGGGCTCACCCTATACTGTTACTGGCTCTCCATGTGGTGGCCTTGGCTGGGCTGACATTTTTCTGGAAAAACTATGGCGGCTTATCGGGCACGGTACCTAGTTTTTTTTGCTTTTATGTATCATTCATCATCGTTTGTTCGAGAGGAATTACTCAATGGATTATCATCTCTATTTTTATTTTAGTTCTCGCGGGTTATTTTCTTTTCCCGGCTTGGATGGGGATGGAGACAGTCAGCGAACCAAGCAAGTTAAACGTAGTTCAACGAAATATCGATTATCTAACCGTAGCCGGACTAATTGTAGCGATCACGTTGTACATGAAGAGAAAATTTGATTTTTATCGCGGGAGGGTGAGCAAGCGCCACCAGCAGTTGGATCAAATTGCTAAAACATTGCACAATCAAAATGTGGAGCTAGCAACGCGGCAAGAGGAAACGCGGGCTATCAATGAAAATCTCGAGGCGATGGTGGCAGAGAGAGCCCAGCAAATAGAAAATAAAAATAGCTCGCTCTCTGAATATGCTTTCATTAATGCTCACATGTTGCGTGGACCTCTTTGCAGGATTATCGGCCTTATAAACTTAATGGAGCAAGAACCAAGTAAGCATAGCAGTGATCAGCTTAAGCAATTAAAATCAATCGCGCAGGAAATCGACTTGCGCATCAAAGAGATCAACTCAGTAGTCAGTTGAGCGAATTTCACAATCGATAAATTTTTGAATCTTATTATCTTTGAAAGATGATTTTTCTTTTTCACATCGGTTTTCTGGAGGTAAGTTGGGTTGATTTGATCGATATAGGCCTGGTAGCCATTTTACTTTATCAGGTTTATAAACTTATCAGAGGAAGTATTGCCGTTAATATTTTTTTAGGAATCCTTTCACTCTATTTGGTGTACTTGATTGTGCGTGCTGCCCAGATGGAGTTGCTCGCCAAAATTCTCGGCCAGTTTATGGGCGTGGGTGTGTTGGCCATGATTATTTTATTTCAACCCGAGATCAGAAAATTTTTGTTGGTGATTGGTCGCAGCGCGGAAATCAACCGAGACAGTTTTTTTAAATCAATCAGCAACTTGCGCCGCGGCTTTCATGACGACTTTGATGTACATCAGCTGATAGAAGCAGTGAAATCTTTGAAAGCTACACGTACGGGAGCTTTGGTAGTTTTTTCTAGAGATTCAGAATTGAAATTTTATTGTGAGACGGGAGATTACCTGGATGCTGATGTCAACAAGCGATTAATCCTTTCCATTTTTCAGAAGACCAGCCCGCTTCATGATGGAGCGATCATTATTTATAAAGGTCGGATTATGGCAGCACGATGCGTTCTTCCGGTTAGTGAAAATGATCACCTTCCACCGCACTTTGGTCTGCGCCATCGCTCGGCCATTGGTATGAGCGAAACAACAGATACTTTAGTTGCGGCTATTTCTGAAGAGACGGGACGATTGATATTGGCGCGTAACGGAAAATTTCTGCGTGGCCTTAAACTCAGGCAAGTCGAGCAAAAAATTTTAGAATATCTCCATAACACAGAGCCGCAGATTTGGGATGAAATTCCTGTAGAACCGGAATCTCAAGAACCGGAAGAGGTAAAGGCTTAGTAGAACACGAATGCTGCCTGTGAGTCAATCTGGTATTTCACTTCTTTGATTAAATATCCTCTAATGAAAATAATTATTCCTTTTTGTTTTCTGATTTCCTTTTTTGCGAATGCTCAAGAAGAAATCGAAACCGTTATTCAGCGTGGGCATGAGCTCGCGGTGGTTTCTGTCGCTGCTAGTTTAGACAGTAATTATGTTGTCACAGGCAGTCGCGATAAATCAGCAAAACTTTGGGAACTGAGCACCGGCCGCGAAGTGCGAAGTTTTCTTGGGCATGATTTCTCAGTTACTGCCGTTGATATAAGTAGAGATGGAAAATATTTGCTCACCGGTAGCAACGATGAAACTGCACGCCTGTGGGAGATGGAAACCGGCAAGGAAATTTTTTCAGTAAATCCTGTGAAAGAAAGAATTACTCACGTGGCGATTAGCCCCGATATGAAATTTTTTGTAACGGCCGCGCTGAGGTTCAATGCGCATGTTTATGATTTCAATTCGAAAAAGAAATTAAAGGAGATTGAAGTAAGTCCGGAATCTAATCGCAATGGTGTTGATGTAGCAATCAGCCCCGATAGCAAATGGGTTGCTTTCGGTGAGGACAATCGTCTCGTGAACGTATACAATTCTACAGATTGGCAGAAGAAATACACTTTTGAATATGGTGCAGGTTGGTGTGGAGGATGCGCAACTTTTGTAACGTTTTCTCCCGATAGCAAAAACGCGTATATGGTTTCGCATCATGGGTCAGCAAAAAAATATGACTTATCAACAGGAAAGCTGGTAACACAGTATGCAGATGAAATGAGTGATCCGTCATCTATTGCTGTAAGCCCCGATGGAAAGAAAGTTGTTGTTGCTACGAAGAAAGAAATTTTTGTTTGGGATGCTGAGTCAGGCAAGGAGCTGTATAAATTTAATCCGGGCGTTCAGCAAGAAATCAATCAAACCATTTTCTCCAGGAACGGAAAGCAACTAATCATTTCATGCGACAATAACACGGCATTTCTTTGGGATTTGGATAAACAGAAAACATCCCAATCGCTTACAGGTTTTTTGAACATTCGCGACAAAGGCGGAATTAATTATGACCCCAACTCCTATTGGGATATGCAGATTGCAAAATATATACGCTTCAAAAATAACTTACTGATCACGCCCGATGGAAAGACGTTGATTAAAGGAAAGTTTGGTTCGAAAGTAAAACAGTGGGACATCGCTTCAGGAAAAGGAGTGATGGAGTTTACGGGCCATGAGAAAGCGGTTCTTTGTTATGATCTTTCAAAGGATGGGAAACGACTATTGACCGGAGGAGGCGATGGTAAAATTATTTATTGGGATGTAGAGAAAGGAGATACCATCAAAACTATTCAAGCACATCGTGATCCTATTCTCGATATTCATTTTAATTCTGACGAGACAAAAGTAGCTGCCTCGAGTTGGGATGCGCGACTGATCACCTGGGACCTTAGCACGGGCAAGTCGATTAACTTTTTTGATTTTGAAAATAACTCTGCTTTCAACTTGCAATGGAGTCAAAATGATTTGTATGTTTTCGCCGGCCAGGGCAAAGATTTAAAAATGTATGAACTGGATTCGAAAGCTGCCGTTCGGGACTTTGTTGGTCACAGTGATATAATTTCTTCACTACGGCTTAGCGTCGATGGACAGAAAATACTTTCTGCCAGTTGGGACGGAAGTATCCGATTGTGGAACATCGGCACCGGACTGATGGAGAGAAAATTTATGGGCCATCGCGGCGCATCGCACATCGCAATTTTTGGTAGCGATGGAAAAACAATTTTCTCTGCAGGAGCCGACCGACAAATTAGAGTTTGGGATATCGCTACAGCGAAAGTCATACGCACTTTCGATGGCCACAAAGCAGAAGTGACTTCGTTGCTATTCAGCCCCGACAATAAAATGTTGATTAGCCATGGCGTAGATGGTGCAACGAAATTTTGGGATTTGAATACTGGTAAGGAATTTTTTGAACACATTCATTTTGGAGAGAACGAATGGATGGTGAAAAATCCGGAAGGCTATTTTAATGGAACGCAGGAAGCACGCCAGTACATTCACTTTGTCAGCGGAATGAAAACGTATGGTGTTGATCAATTTTTCGATGAATTTTATCGGCCAGAATTATTGCCGAAGATTTTTCAGAATCGTGGCGGTGAAGGATCACAGGGTGTAAATCAAAAATTGAAAGGCTCACCGCCACCTATAGTGAAAGTGGCTTTGGTTGCAATGCCCGATCCGGCTAAAGCCGAAGTGTTTGTGAAGGTCACTGACGCAGGAACTGGTGTTGAGAATTTTAAATTGTTCCATAATGGCAAGCGCATAGTGGTTAGTGATTTTAAAATGCCCGTAGGCAAAGGTCAGTCAACTACTTATCGGAATGTGGTAAACTTGGTTGGTGGAACGAACACGTTCAGTGCGTCAGCAAGCAATAAAGACAAAGTTGAATCGGGACAGGTATCGGCCGAGATTTTTTCTGAAAGCTCGGTGAAGAGCTCAGTTTGTTATATCGTAGCGGTTGGCATCAATCAATATAAGAACCCGAAAATGATTCTTAATTACGCGAAGCCCGATGCTGAATCGTTTGGCAAGACGATGGTTGAGGAGGGAAAATTATTTAAGAGTATCGAATTGCATTCCTTGTTTGATGAAAATGCATCGCAATCAAATATTCTGAAAAAGCTGGACGAGTTGGCAACAAAAATTCATCCCGAAGATGTTTTCATTTTCTACTATGCCGGTCATGGTAGCATGGTAGACGATCGGTTTTTCTTTATTCCTAGCGAAAGCTCGCGCCTGTACGATTTGACCTCGTTGAAGAAAGAAGCCATTGAAGCCAACGCGTTACAAGATAAATTCAAAAATATTAAGGCACTGAAGCAGCTGATTGTCATGGATGCTTGCCAAAGTGGAGCATCGGTGGAGTTACTAGCTTCGCGTGGTGCTGCTGAAGAGAAAGCAATTGCTCAACTCTCACGCAGCGCGGGCATTCACGTGATGGCATCGGCTGGAAGCGAACAGTTTGCTGCCGAGTT
>DASYTA010000714.1:0-10229 GCA_036002745.1 Cyclobacteriaceae bacterium
AGCAGCAGAATGAATACTACAACCAAGAAGGTGAGCACGAATGGTCCTAAAAAGGACGAGAAAACAAGTTTGTCGATCTTCTTCATCTAAAAAACAAATGTAATGCAAAAACAAAGCCGAAAAAGGTGGGTGCTACCGTACTGATATTATTCCAAAATCTTTGCCCCTATTTATGTGATTTGCGTTGACTTCTAAATTCATAATTTTATATCGATGAAGCATTCAAGAGTGGTATTGGTCGTTTTAATTCTTTTCGCCTATTGGTGTGCCTTGGGGCAAAAGAAAGATGCAACGTATTTCTTCCAAAAAGGAGAGGATGCCATGGATGCACAAAATTACAAGACTGCGTTGGCTCACTTCAATGAATGCTTGCGTCTTGATCCTTACTATATGGAGGCCTATTACTCAAGAGCTCAAGTGCGCGAAAGTATGGGAGACTCAAAGGGAGCCCTTACCGATTTCAGTATTTATCTTGAATCAAAACCTCAAAACACTGATGCCTTATTTTCGAGGGCTATGTTACGGTATCAATATAAGCAGTGGGCTGTAGCTCGTGAAGACTTTCTTACATTATTGTCATCACCTCCGGGTGAGACCAAATCAGTTTTCTTCGCGCCGAACAAAGAAGGCGGTATGGCAATCACTTCAACGCAAAGCAATATGACCTCTACCATATTAAATTATCTCGGTATGGTAGACACCAAATTGAAGAATTATAAAAGTGCCATTCATTTTCTTGATTCTGCCATTAAACTTGAACCAAAAAATGCTGAACTGTTTGTAAACCGAGGATGGGCCCATCAGGAAATGTTGGATACCATTGAGGCGACTACTGATTATCAAAAGGCGCTGGCACTAAATCCTGAAGGAAGTTTAGCAAGACACAACTTGGCCTCACTCACAGCAAAAAAAGGAAATCTGAAGGAAGGTGAAAAATTATTAACCGAAGCTATCGAACGCAATCCCGAAGAGCCACATTTTCTTGTTGCTCGTGCTATCAACTACACAGCGCAAGGTGATTATCCTAAAGCTTTGCTGGATTATAATGCTGCGATTCAACTGGACATAGCTGATCCAGATGCATGGATGAGGCGAGGTTTAGTAAAAGCGAAATTAAAAGACATGAATGGTGCACTAGCTGATTACACGCAATCCATCAAACTCAAAGACAACAACGAAAAGGTTTGGTTGCTACGAGGAGATCTGATGATGCAACTCAATAAAATAAAAGACGCAATTGAAGATTACACAGTTGCCATTACTCATCAGCCGGATTATGGAATTGCATATTATCATCGTGGAATCGCAAGGCAACGCTCAAGTAATTTGAAAGAAGCTTGCGAAGATTTGAAGCAAGCTCAAAGCCTTAAAGTGAAAGTAGATGATAAGTCAATGGCACTTAGTTGCAAATAAAGCATTCGATAAATAATTACTTACCGAACAGTCCCGCAAAGAAGCCCTTCTTATTTTCTTTTTCGTGGATGGTATCCAAGGCCGTTCTTAGTCGCACAAACGAAGCCGAATCTTTATGAATGTATTGTATGGCACCCATCTTCATCACTTTTTCTTTTATCGATTCGTCGCTTGACGAGGTGTGGTAAATGATGGGTAGCGATGAGTATTTCTTTCTCAAAAACGCCAGGTAATCCAATCCTGTTTTGGTTTGATGATTAAAGAAGTGATCAAGAACAATGGCAAAAGGTTTCTTATCCAAGTGCGCAATCATTTCTTCCGGATCCGCAAAACAACGAACTGTGTACGAACCTAGCGCCTGTTCAAAATGAACCTGCAATATTTTTTGCTGGGTCAAATCATCTTCAATAATAAATACAAGTTTCTTCATGAGTTATAAACTACTTAATGGTCGGTTTTATTATGGCCAAAATTAACTAAAAGCTTTCAACCGGCATTGACGAAATAATTAAGCAAGAAAGAAATAAATATGATCAATAAGGTTTTAATTAACCTTCGATGTACATTTAGATTTAATCTGATCAAACATGAAAAGAAACTCAATACTTCTAACAGCTTCTATTTTTCTTTTGACTCTTCTTGTTTCAGTTGTATGTCAAGCTCAGGTTTTTTCTGATTATGACGGTAAAGTCGACTTCACAAAGTATAAAACATATGCCTGGATCGCCCCGGGCGACAGCATCTTTAATAGGCATCGTCCCGATAAAGTCTTTGGCGGATTCATTATGCATACCGTAAATCAAGAATTAAAAAGTAAAGGACTGGTCGTAGACACAGTTCAGCCTTCTGCAATTTTAATGTTCCATACAAAAGTTGAGGATAGAACGAAATACACCCAAGGCCCTACACTAAGCGTTGGTGTGGGTGTGGCTGGACCTGGCTACTATGCTGGAGGAATGGCTCCTGTTGCTGGTGGTGAGATTAAAGAATCGTACTATCAAAATGGAGCACTTGCTTTTGAAATGTTCGATGCCAAAACTGGCCATTTGATTTGGACAGGTGGCGACAAAAAGGATTTTACAAACTCGGTTGATATACAGAAAATGATTACAACATCAGTAAAAAAGATTTTTAAAAAATTACCGATCAAGACGAAAAAGAAAAAGTAGAATTAGTTTGATCCGTCCTTAAAGAATGCGTTAAAGGTTGTGCCTTTACCTACTTCGCTTTCAATTTCAATCCTTCCACCCATGGCAGTTAACTGGGTTTTTACAAGATAGAGTCCCATCCCCTTACCTTCCACATGGCTGTGAAATCTGCTGTATAATGTAAATAGTTTATTTTTAGATTGAGCCGTATCAATTCCCAGTCCATTGTCAGTAACTGACAAGCAAATTTCATTTTTGTTTTTAGTTGTCTTTATTTCAATAACAGGTTTTCGGTCGGGGTGCCTGTATTTGATTGCGTTGCTCACCAGGTTATAAAGGATGCTATCTAAATAAGGTTTTACAGTGTGAATACTCGGAACTTGGCTGAAGTCTGTTGTGATGCTGGTTTGTGTTGTCGTTATTTCTCTTTCCAAGTTTCCTTTAATAATCAGGATTTCCGTAGCTAAATCGACATCAGTAATGTACGATTCGTTGTTCTTTTTTAACTCCAGGATCGTGTTCAAATCTTTTATCACACCGTCAATTTCCTTAGCGGTATTGATAAGTTTAGGGTAAATCTGATCTTGATCTTCTTGCTTTCCTTTTGCGAGTCCTAGCAACTGACCAAGGCCAAGTATCCTGGCGACAGGCGCACGAAGATTGTGCGCAGTAATGAAAGCAAATTGTTCGAGCTGATGATTATACTCAACTAATTCTTGTGTGCGCTTGGCTACCTCTATCTCGAGATTTTCATTCTGCAGTTCAATTGTTTTTTGTGACTCTTGAAGAGCTTTGTTCTGTTGTGATAAAAGATCGCGCTGTGTTGATGTTTCTTCCTGGCTCTGAATTAGTTCCTCATACTGAGCCGCCAGCTCTTCACTCTGTTCTTTAAGTTTCTGATTTTGCTCTTTGATTTGTTTTGTCTTCTGATCAACAGTTTCTTCGAGTATCTGGTTAGTCTTTTGCATATTTTTTGTTCGAAGAACAATAATCATGAGGACCAAACCAATGAGTGCGAGAACTCCGAATAATCTAAACCACCAAGTCTTCCACCAAGGTGGAAGAACATGAATTATAAGAGAGGCACCTTCTTCATTCCACAACCCATCATTGTTACTTGCCCTTACCTTAAAAGTGTAAGTACCTGGATCAAGGTTCGTAAAAGTGGCGAACCGTTGTGTGCCAGCCTGTACCCAATCCTTGTCAAACCCTTCAAGCTTATAGGCATATTGGTTTTTATAACTGGAAGTGAAATTAATTCCTACGTAATGAAGAGAAAAGAAATTATAGGTATGATTAAGATAAATTTCCTTTGTCTCAGCGATAACATCTTTCAAAATACCATCGCCGGTTTTTGGCTTGATGGGCTCATTGAATATTTTTAAGTCAGTGATATAAATAGAGGGCTTGTGTGGATTACTGAAAATACTATCCGGAAAAAACGAGTTGATGCCATTCCCTCCGATATATATACGTCCCTCTTTCGATTTAAAAAATGATTTTCTTCTCAACTCAGCCGAAATCAATCCATCACTCTTATCAAAAGTTTTGAATGCTTTTGTGGCTGTATTGAAAAACACTAAACCCTTTGTAGTGCCCAGCCATAAATTTCCATGTGCGTCTTCTAAAATGCCCTGAACAAAATTTACCGGCAAACCATCCTTAGAAGTGTAAGTAACAAATTTCATTGGGCTAACCATTTGATGAAGCCCTCCACTAGAACCAACCCACAGAGTTCCATTATGGTCTTCAAAAAGGCAATTGATCTGATCGCTCACCTTTGTGCTATCACCAAAAATATCAATCCTCTTGGCTGTTTTATTTTCTATCGAGTAAAGGCTCAATCCACTTCTAGCACCCACCCAAAGGTTGTGTTTTCTATCCTCCAATACCGAAAATTGAATCTGATCTCCTTCCGTTGGATATTTAAATGGATTCTCAAAAATTCCATCGCGCTCATCTTTTAGAATATTTAATCCTCCAAAGGTTGCCAACAACAATTCACCAGTCTTGGAGTATTCTGCAATTGCAAAAACGTCTGCATTAGTAAGAGTCTTTCTTTTAGAACTAGGCACATATCTAACAAAGGATTTGGGATTATCGACAAACCGGTTTATTCCTCCGCCCCACACTCCTATCCAAATTCGATGTTTACTATCTTCAAAAATGCAATTGATGGCATTGCTACTGATGCTGTTTTTGTCTTTTGAATCAAAACGAAACCGATAAAATCCACTCTTGTCTCTAAGCACCAATCCATCTTCAGTACCAATCCACATTCTCTGCTGTGAATCGATAAAGATGGCATTAACAAGATCATCATCCATGGAAATATCAAGCACCGGTATTTTATCTTCAAGCGCATCTAACACACACAAGCCCCTAGCAAATGAACCAATCCAAATTCTTCCCTGCCTATCTTTATGAACTGACCAAATTGAATTGTTAATAATCGAATTTGGATCGGACTTGTTGTATAAATAGTTAGTCAGCATTCCGGTGGTCATGTCCATTTTGCTGAGTCCCCCATTCTCAGTTCCAATCCATAGGTAGCGGCCATCTGCACACATCGCCCTGATGGTATTGCTTGGGAGTGATGTTTTGATTTTTGAACTATTAGTAAAGTTGGTGTAGCTATTATTTTTGACATCGAACTTACACAAACCACCATCGTGTGTGCCTAGCCACAAGTTGCCATTAGCATCTTCAACCATTTCTTTCACAAAATCTCCAGGAAGACTATTGGGATTATTTGACTCATGTCGGTATTGTTTGAGATGATTCGTTTTTTTATTCCAAAGAAAAAGTCCATCGGCTTGTGAACCCAACCAATATTCATTTTCAGAGTTTTGTATAATCGAATAAATACCCTCTACCGCAGGGAAGAGTTTGAATTCTTCCCATGTTCCTTTTTGATGATCGAGCATAGCCACAAAGGCATAGGCATTGATTGCTCCACCAATCCAAACGTTATGATTCTTGTCTTCGGTGATGCAGAATATCTGGCAATGTCTTTGAGAGAATTTTGGAATCCGGTGAAAAACATCTGCGGCTCTATCATAGTATTGCAAACCGGAGTTTATAGTTGAAGTCCACAACGTGCCTCGGCTATCTTCAAAAAGCGTTTGAATAGTGTTTTTAACTAATGACAATGAGTCATTTTCAATGTTGCGATAAGTTTTGAATTCGTAGCCGTCAAATCTATTGAGTCCATCGGAAGTGCCCACCCAAAGAAACCCTTTAGAATCTTGAGCAATACAGGCGATGTTTAAATTGGAAAGCTGTGAGTTTGCTTCAAGATGCTTGAATTTGATTTCCTTTGGAATTTTTCTTTGCGCTACGCCAGGCTGCGATAGTAAAATACAGGCATAGAATAAAAAAAACAAAAGCTTCAGCGTCTTCAAGGTATTTAGAAAGTATACCGCAATATTAACACAAAGTTATGCAACTCGTTGATCAAGAATCATCGCCTGGTTTGTATTTTCAAGGAGTTTTTTTTATTTAAATTACCTGATCCTAATTTAGAAGAGCTTTATCACTATAAATTGAATTATCATGAATAGCACACTTAAAAGTATCGGAGCAATCCTTGTGGGATTGATTGCAGTATTCGTCCTATCTATACTTACCGATATGGCCTTGGAATCAACTGGCCTAATGCAAACAAATCCATTTGACGCGAATCCTTGGTGGCTAATAGTGATCGTAATTATTTATCGCAACATATACGGCGCTGCAGGAAGCTATTTAGCTGCAAGGTTCGCACCAAATAAGCCGATGCGACATGCGATGATTCTTGGATTCATTGGATTTGCTTTAACTATTGTTGGTGCTGTTGTGATGTGGGACATGCCACCTCATTGGTATCCATTAACATTGATTGTATTAGCACTACCAAGTGCGTGGCTGGGTGGAAAGTTGTATTCGTGATTCTCTAACTTTACCTTCGAAATGAGCATCACCAATCTTCCTCAAGATATTTTTCCTTCGGCTAAAAAGCTTGACAATTTAATTTTTCACAATTACAAAGCGGAAGTCGGGGCTTTTAAAGGAAAAAGTATCATACACATGAATGCTATCAGTCTTGTACTTACTGGTGAAAAAACAATTCTTTATGCTGATAAGTCGATACACATAAAAGATAACGAATTTCATTTTCTTTCAGCAGGGCATTGTCTGGCGTCTATGCAATTATCGGAGAAGAAAATTTTTAGCAGCATTCTTATTTTTTTTGATAATAAAATCCTTACTGATTTTTACCTGAAACACGATGTCTTAATCGCTAGAATTAGAGCAAAGCAAAAAATAACTCCTGCGCATTACATCGGTTTTAAAAAGGATGCGTTCGTTTTAAATTTCATCGACTCCTTAAAATTGCTCTTTCAATCTGGTGAAGGAATCACTTACGAAATGAAGCTGGTAAAATTTGAAGAATTGATGCTGCATTTATTGTATAAATATCCTCACCAAATTCTTTCGTTTCAATCCAATAAACCTGACTCATTTAGCGATTTCGAAATACGAAAGGCCGTTGAAACCAATATTGCTAATAATGTTTCTGTTGAAGAGTTGGCATTCCTTTGCAAGCTCAGTCTGTCTACATTCAAAAGAAGATTTGCAAAATTATATGGCACTTCGCCCAACAAATGGATTCTACAGCAGAGAATGGAAATGGCAAAAAATCTACTCAGCCATTACGATCAAAAACCTAGCGAAGTTTATTACAAGGTGGGGTATGAAAATCATTCGAGTTTTACCCAATCCTTTCGGCAAACTTTTGGAATCACCCCTAAAGAATTTCAACAGCAACAGTTGACCGTTCAGGAATAGTTTTTGAACGAGCAGCCCTAACACCTCTCTTGGTGGCGTTAATAGCTTTGCATTGCAAACATAAACTCAGTTTCAATGCAAAAAAACAAATCTATTTATCGCCGCCATTTTATTGAGTTATTCAATAATGGCTCAAACAACAAACCAATCTAAAACTATGAAATCACAAGTTGAAGAAAACAAAGCCGTGGTATTGCGCTTCAATAAAGAATTTATTGAACAAGGTAACATGAAATCATTTAAGGAGCTGGTGAGTGATCAAGTCATCAATCATGCAGCCCCTGCCGGAACGCCTTCGGGTCCGGAGAGTATGCGCTATTTTATTATAGAAGTACTTCGCAAAGGGTTCCCTGACATCAAAGTAGAGATCCTAGACCAAGTTGCCGATGGTGATCGCATATGTTCACGAAAAGCTTTGAGCGGAACTCATACCGGAGAATTTATGGGTCTTGCTCCAACTAATAAGAAAGTAACTTTTAATGTCATTGACATTATTCGGATCGAAAACGGAAAATATGCGGAACACTGGGGCATTAGCAATATTCCAGAAGTATTGAAAACACTTTCAGAGAAATAGTTCACCAATTATGATCGTCCAACAGTTTAAGTTGTTGGACGATTTGTACTCCCGAGTAAAAAAATCTTGTTTGAAGTAAGAAAAAGGTTGGTTTGGTAATTTCTCAGAGAGCAATGCTTTTCAACCTTTTGCTATTTTTGCGCCATGCAAGCTGTGGCTTTTTACTTAGTCTACCCGATCTTATACATAATTGCCTCTCTTCCATTTTGGGCACTTTATAAATTATCCGATTTCCTTTACTATTTATTTCTTCTTTCAGGCTATCGAAGAAACGTGGTGCTTGAAAACCTCAGAAATTCCTTCCCCGAAAAAAGTGAAAAAGAAATTAAGGCTTTGAGTAAAGCCTATTTCAGTTATCTCTGCGATCTTACTTTAGAAACACTCAAGACGATGCGAATGACCGAGCAAGAAGCCAGTGAGCGATGTTTCTATCACAAGGCTGAATGGATCGACAAGTTGCATGACGAAAAAAAAAGCATCATTATCGTGTTAGGGCACTACGGAAATTGGGAATGGGCCGGTCCGAGTTTTACTCTTGGAAGCAAGTATCAACTCAATGTGATCTACAGGCCATTGTCAAATCCCTATTTCGAAAATATGCTAACAAAGGCGCGTACTAAGTTTGGCACTCGCATAACACCCGTTAATCAAACGCTGCGAGAAATGGTGGCCACACGAAAAGACACTACGGCCACGGCTTTCATCGCAGATCAAGCAGCTTTACACGCCAACTCCTATTGGACAACTTTTCTTCATCAGGATACTTCAGTCTTTAACGGACCGGAAAAAATTGCCGTAAAATTTAATTACCCTGTTGTGTATATGAATATACGGCGGGTAAAAAGAGGCTTCTATGAGTTGACTCCCGAATTATTATTTACCGATCCTGCATCAACTTCAGATGGAGAAATACTCGAAACATTTACAAAACGTCTGGAAAAAGACATCATTAATGACCCTGTTATCTGGCTATGGTCGCACAGACGCTGGAAACACAAGCGCCCTCAAAATTAAGGTTACAGAATCAGCTCTAATTGCTACCTTTATCGTTTGAAATGGGCTTCTAATCTAATATTTAATGCGTTGTGGTAAACAGTTAATCAGTGACAGTAAAAAATTTAGTTGCGAATGTCGATGGCGAAGTTGGGCTGAGTTAGCGAGTACAATCATTCCCACGATTCTTTTGGTAGTTCTCGGTTTTTTAGAAACTGTTCCACTGCCAATTCGAATTTTCTCCAGTGTTATTTGTGGCTTGCTATATGTGCGACTATTTGTGATTTATCATGATTATCAACATCGTGCGATTCTTCAAAACTCAGCAATTGCACATTGGATAATGATATTCCTGGGTATTTATCTGCTCGCACCTGAAACAATTTGGAAGCGCTCTCATGAACATCACCACAATAATAATTCTAAGCTTACCCTTAGCGGAATTGGTTCCTATCCGACCGTAAGCAAAGTGAGATTCTTAAAATTGTCGACTAAAGAAAGAAGACTGTACCTGATTAACCGGCATCCGCTTACGGTTATGTTTGGTTACTTCACTCTATTTATCTACTGGCTCAATGTAAAGTCATATATCGAGAGCCCCAAAAAACATTTCGATTCATTGCTCGCTTTAGTTTTACATGTATCCATTGCTTCGTTGGTAATGTATTTTTATGGACCAGTGATTTTTATTTTCGGATGGTGTTTTCCATTCTTCCTTGCATTCTCAATGGGTGCGTACCTCTTTTACTCACAGCATAATTTTCCTGAAGCAAAGTTTCGCGAAAATCATGAATGGGCTTATGACCAGGCTGCTATCGCTTCAACAAGTCGAATGGTGATGAACCCGGTCATGCACTGGTTTACTGGAAATATCGGTTATCACCATGTACATCATCTAAATTCGCGCATCCCTTTTTATCGTCTGAGAGAAGCTATGGATAGCATGCCTGAATTGAATAATGTTCCGACCACTTCGTGGCATCCAGTTGAAATGTTTAAGTGCCTTCGACTCAAAGTGTGGGATGCCGAGAACGGCAAAATGATTACCCTCAAACAGCTTCGTTTACAAACTTCTTGAGCACACTAAAAAAAATAATTAGCAACCTTGCCTTTCAGGTCTTAGTCGCCATTTTGTTAGGAGTAGCCATTGGGCATTTCTATCCAGCTACTGGAGTGAAAATGGAAATCATCGGCAAATCATTTGTCGACATCATTAAGTTATTTATAGGTCCCATCATTTTTCTTACCATCACTTTAGGCATTGGAAG
>DASYTA010000715.1:0-6560 GCA_036002745.1 Cyclobacteriaceae bacterium
CTGTTACACCAACCAGGAAAAATGAAGGAACACCGGTACAAATTAGAGCCATACAAGGGAATTAAAACCCGTCACCATTGCCCCAGTTGCCAGCATAATGATAAAACCTTTTCCCTCTACATTGATATGGAAACTGGCCAACACATTGACCCCAAGGTTGGCAGATGCAACCGTGAAAATAATTGCGGGTACCATTACACTCCCAAACAATATTTTCAGGATAACAATACTATACTAGATGTCCTACAACCAAAAGGGCTCAAGCCGAAAACCGTCGTGCCTCCTCTAAAGCCTGTTTCATTTATCGCTGTGCAGGTGTTTAAAGCCAGTCTGAAAAACCTTGATGAAAATAACTTTGTAAAATTTCTAGTTGACTTGTTCGGAGTGGAGGTTGCCAACCAGGTGGTCGGGAAATATTTTATCGGAACTTCAAAGCATTGGAACGGGGCAACCGTCTTTTGGCAAATTGATTTAAATGGCAAAGTTAGAACGGGTAAAATAATGCTTTACAATGCCTCCAACGGCAAGCGAATTAAAGAGCCATTCAGTCATATTAGCTGGGTGCATAGAGTCTTAGATAAGCGCGATTACAATTTACAGCAATGCCTATTTGGTGAACACTTGCTGACTGATAAAACGAAACCCGTAGCCATAGTCGAAAGCGAAAAAACTGCTGTCATTGCCAGCATCTATTTGCCTCAATTTATCTGGTTGGCCGTTGGTAGCCTTACGAATTTGACCGTGCAAAAATGTTCAGCTTTGAAAGGTCGAACCGTTACATTATTTCCTGATCTCTGCGGTTTTGAAAAATGGAATGAAAAGGTAATGGAACTTTCACACCTTACCAGCTTCACAGTTTCGGATTTGTTGGAACGCAAAGCAACCCAATCAGAAAAGAAGCAGGGTTTGGACTTAGCGGACTACCTGATAAGATTTGATTACAGAGAATTTATTTCCAAACCAATCCCAACCGAACAACTCCCAACCGTTCAGTCAATCGTGGAAGCAAAACCAAATAAATCAATCAACCATTTCAACAAGCTCGAAACACCAGAGCAAGAAAACTGGGAACAGAAAATTACCGAACTAGAAAACTACTTTAAAGGAATAACGCTACCAACACAGTCTGTAAAGCTTAATCCATTTAGTACGATTGTAGATGTCCCCCAATTCATTGAAAGTCATTTTGAAAACGTGAAAGCGAACAATGGCAAACGAACTTTTTTACCTTACCTCCAAAGGCTACAAGGGCTCAAAGAAATGATGATTAAACAGCAAGTTCCTTAAAGATTTAGGTTATAACAGACTCAACATGCCAAAGTTTCCAACCTTTCCTACCTTGTTTGATGATTGTAAAACGATAAGTATTTCAGATTTGAAACGTTGGAAATACCTAGAACCAAACACTTGGCAAAATGGTACAATTACATGGAGTCGAAATGGAAATAGAACGGGTCGCATTTCAATTACCATAAATACCTATAAAGAAAATCCATACATAGAACTGGATTACAAATGCAATGGGAACCCCATAAACTACCGAGTTCAATTAATTACAATCACTTCCAATTTAGGCAGAGGAGTAATTTGGTTTTTTGTGTGTCCAGCTACTGGTATGTATTGCAGAAAATTATACCTAGTCGACACTTATTTTTATCATCGAACTGCATTCAGAGGATGCATGTATGAAAAGCAAACTCAAAGCCATTATAGTCGAAATCTAGGAAAGCAATTTGATAGGTTTTTTGGTTCAGACAAGGCTTATGAGCTCATTTACAGCAAGCATTTTAAAAAGAAATATGGGGGAAAATTTACTAAACGGTATTTGAAATTATTGAGGCGTATTGAAGCGGGATAGGGAATTAAGACACAAGCCTATTACTGATTGCAGAAAATATTTCCCTTTTAATGAAAACATCTATAAATTAGATGTACTTCAGTTTGGTTTTCAAAACAACCCATCCCTCCACTATGAAAACGTTAATTTTTGTTACGTTGCTACTTCTTAATTTGATGGCATACTCACAACAGAGTGCAACTACAGATGACGGAAAGAAAGTCTTATTGAAAGCTGATGGCACCTGGGAATATTTAAATAGTCCTTCAAACAAGGAACAACCAAATATTTTTGATTTTAGAAGAGCCAATTGGGGGATGACAAAGGACCAAGTAAAAGCCTCAGAAACATTTCAAGCTGTAGAGTCAAAATACCCTGACATATTAATCTACTCTGGAGATATATCATCTCTTGAGGCTGGTGTTTATTATATCTTTGTCGACAACAAACTAGTTAGGACTAAGTATTCATTCTTTGCTAAGCATACAAACAAAAACGATTATATCTTCGACTATGAGTCTATCAATAAAAGCCTTATTGAGAAATACGGGAAACCAAAAAAGGAATCTGAATATTGGTTGAATAATCTTTATAAGAATGACTACGATCAACGTGGGTTTGCCGTAAGCTTGGGCCATTTAGCTTTTTATTCGAATTGGGATACCGCTGAGACGATAATTACATCGGCATTAACCGGCGAGAATTACAAAATTAGCCACGTGATAGAGTACAGTAGTAAAAAGTTGAGCTTTTTGGAAGATCAGAAAGAAAAGGAAAAAGCAAAATCAGAATTTTAATTTCTAACGGGCTCATACCCCCCCCTCTAAATGTTATCGAGAGAAAAAATTTCCAAAACCGCGGTTTCCAAGGTCTTTGCAGGGAAAAAGAACCCACCCTCCACCAATGGGGTATTATTAAAACGTTCCGGAACTCTTTTTTTATTTGGTTGTTAAAAGTATTAGTTTTTAGCATAAATTGCCTCAAACTTAAATATCCATGGCAACCGTAATCAAAGATACCCCCTTCCTAACTGGGAAGGATGCGGAGAAATTCCTCGATGAAAAAAAAAGGATTCAAAGCAAGAAAGTTGATTTGAAGACTAAGGAAAGAATCATGGAAAATTTCAAGAAATTTAGTTCAAAGGCTAAGTTTTGAATGGATTTCGCCATTTCTGACTTCAAAAGGTTAACTGATAATTATAACATCTTGCCATTTGATTGCGGCGATTCCGAGGGCGAGGTTGACTTGAATAATTTCCTACTCAACAATGCAAAGGACTACCTAAAGTCACTTTTAGCCGTGACATACCTCATCGAAATTGATTCGATTACAGCAGCCTACTATTGTGTTTCAAATGATAGAATCTCAATCGAGGATGTTGAAAGTAAGAACCAGTGGTTAAAGCGATTTAAATCCATAAGACATGATAGCAAAAGATTTAGTAGTTATCCAGCTGTTAAAGTTGGAAGGTTAGCCGTTCATAAAAACTTTCAGGGAAACAAATTTGGAACTGCGTTACTTGATTTTATCAAGGGCTGGTTCATAACAAATAACAAAACCGGTTGCATGTACATTACGGTTGATGCTTATAAGGAATCTCTTTCATTTTATGAACGAAATGACTTTTTATACCTGAGTAATAAAGATGTCGGCGCTAATACTAGATTAATGTACTATGACCTCACTCAATTAAAGTAGTTTCTTAAAATAATGATTAGGTGGAAAAAATTGTATTAACGTGGAGTAAAATAGACACGCTTGATTCAGCTAAGGTTAATTCAGTCGCATCTAACCTCGCAGGTGTCTATAGACTATCCTACCGCCACGAGGATAGTAATATTTATGTTTTCTACGTTGGTGAAGGTGAAGATATAAAAAAGCAATTGCTGAGTCATATTTCTGAAGGAGAACAACGTGTTTGTGTAAAGAATTTTATCGCGTTGAAGCCATGCTTTTTTAAGTATGCACCAGTACCAGATCCAACAATCCGAAACCTTGTATACCGCCAGATATGTAAATTCTATCAGCCCAGCTGCAATGATGACAAGACGACTGGCGATGATATAATTGAATTAAATGTGAACTAACTATGACGCTTGTTGTCGGCTTAATTGCAAAAGATGGAGTCGTGCTTGCCTCTGACAGCAGGATGAGTTCAACTATTACGAGTAACGACACCGTCGAAAAGATCGTCAACCTTGATGAACATATTGCAGTGGGAATTGCGGGCGATGGAACTTTAGGTATACATCTTTTAAAGCTTATAAAGAATGATTTAGACTTTAAGGCAGGTATAGTGAAACTTGTCGAGCAAATTAGGAAACTATTGAAAGATAAATTTGACGAGTATTATTCCAATGAACCTGATCCAACGAAGAGAGAGTCACTCACATTTTTAATTGTTGGATATGAAAAGGATAATGATCGACCTGAAGTATACGAATTGAAAAGCCGTGACAACTTTATCCCACGCCCATCGTCTACAGGATTTAACTGCATCGGTATTCCTTATATTTCAGAGTATTTACTAAATAGATTTTACGAGAAGGAAATAACTGTTAAGCAGGCGGAGATTTTAGCGGCGTTTTGTGTTGAAGAGACCGAGTCTCAATCACACGAGGTAGGCGGAGATATAAAGGTTGCATCATTTTCAAAAACCAAATCATTTTCTTTGAAGACTCCTTCTGATATTTCTTTGATTAAGGAAAAGTGCCTTACTTTCCACAAAGGAAACAAATCCAAATTTTACCCTGAGTCAGAACCCGGCGAATAAAGAAAAGGGCACTACCTAGATTCGAGTAAAATTTGTACCCTATTTGTACCTCAATAATCAATAGTTGCCTTTTTTAGGTTAAAAAACAACATAATTACTTTCTGTATTGGGAAGTAACTCGCTTCTTAAACAAGTCACTTCTCTCTAACTGTTACCACTACTCTTTGATATCTTGTAAGCGCTGGTTCGCCTGCATCTGTCGCTTCAAGTATTAGATGTATCGTCTCCCCACCTTTTGCAGTTTTGGGAATAGTTACTCTGCATTGCTCGGTGTTTCCGTTAGCGATCGTCACGTCATCGGCCAAGGTTCCTACTTTAAACTGCCACCATTTGATTGACACATTATCATTATCCGGGTCGGATACTTTTCCATTGAGTCTGATCGTTTCTCCCGCTGATGCGAGCACATACAGAGGTCCTTCGATGGCTACTCTCGGTTCGTGATTTGCATCTGTGTATTTTGATGTGACTGACCACTTCATGCGTGCAGCAAAATCATTTTGAGCCGCAGGAAAAAAATTAGGATACGCGCTTTGATTCTTGTTCACAGCACTCAATGCTGCCGCCATTGCTTGCTGTGATGTGTCGCTCATGTTGAATGAAAAGTTTTGTACGCGTGTGCCTCGCCCGCCCCATCCACCGAATGTAGGATTTTCAAAAGCCCTTAGGCCGTTGGCAAGCATGTTCATGAATGTATGATTGTCGCCTTCACCCAGCCATGAATCTTTCGGTTGCACCGGCATCCATACAGCGTACCCCATTTTCCTCAATTGATCATCGGTGTATCCGCTTAAACCAAAATAGTCCATGATGTCTCCTTTCACCATTTGCTTTCCATCACCCCAAACTCGATAAAGAGACCCTAATGCGCCATGTTCTAATACGTTTGCTTTCATCCACGAAGGTGTCAGCAACGGAGCATCCTCAGGTTTGCTTCTCAATTGTGCGCCGTAACCGTAATTAGGACCATCGCTAAACTGCCTGTACTCGATGCCGCTCCAATTTGGTTTAATGTACTTTGCATACGTGTCGTCCTGATCGCCCGACGGCAACAAGACTACCTTGCGAAAGATTTTTGCTCGGATTACTTCCCATTGTGTTGTGAACTCGTATTGCTCCTGAATAGATTTCAATGCGCGAGCAATCGTGCTCTGGCCGCCCCATGCAGTGATAAAAAGTGGACCAGGTTTATCGTCAAGAATGAGTGACTTGATCAATTCCGACCCTGGTGTATCTTGAGAGAAGTCGCCATCAAACTGAATATTGCCGTATCGGATTTTTGACTTCAAACTCTCAGGCGTTGGGTAGTTGTTATTATGAACTTTCAGATTTGGATATACCTTACCGTAAGCCTCCACTACATCGTGAATGAATTTCTCATCACTTGCCCATCGCCACGACTCACATGGACATTTGTCTAAACCAAAACGCGCATATTCTCTACCAGGAACAAACCACTTCGTTCCCTTTCCATCTCCCTTCCAATGATACTGACTGCTTGCGTAAATGAGCCCTTCAATATGAACATCACTGCTATAAAGCAAAAACCGAATAAGAGAATTGTTGTCATCTAGTTCAGGATCGGCCGTGATAATAATTCTTGGACGTGAGTCGAATTGCTCTTGTGCCTCTGCGAAATTAATGACGAACGTTGCAACGATTGCTAGAATCCATGATTTATTTTTCATGACCATTGGGATTTAGAATACGATGGTTTGTCGAATTTTAGAAAATGTCATTGCTATGACAACCTTTTCAAACATTCTGAAAGATAAGGCAATGTAAGGATTGGCTCAATTTCTATTTTTTAATTGGCAAAACTCTTAGTAACCTTATGAGTTGCCTTAATCATTAAACTATGAATCAGGAACCTGGCACTCCCTTTGTCACGAAAGTTTTGTTGCGACAACCGATCAGCTCCTTTCGGTTAGTCATTGCCTTATTTACGGT
>DASYTA010000716.1:0-8785 GCA_036002745.1 Cyclobacteriaceae bacterium
CTGAAATAATTGATTTGCCAGGAACGTACAGCCTCTATCCAAGAACTCTTGACGAAAAAGTTGTAGCTGAAGTTTTCACTCATCAAAAAGGTGAATTTTATCCCGACAAAGTGGTGCTTGTAGCTGATGCGACGAACTTAAAAAATTGCATGTTGTTACTTACGCAACTAATCGATTTACGATTACCCACTGTCCTCGCGCTGAACATGGTTGATCTGGCGGCAAAATCAGGTCAAAGCATTGACGTCAAAAATTTAGAAAAAGAGTTAGACCTTCCTGTTGTGATGCTTAACGCTCGCAATGGAACAGGAATAGAAAGACTAAAAAACATTTTATCCGAACCGCTTCGTGCCAGCAGTAAGACAATTTACAAATCCGATGAGGAAAGCAAATCTCTTGTTAGCAAGATAAAAAATAAGTACAGTTTAAATTCTGATTACGAAGCGTATCAATTTTTGCAACAGTCGGAGAATTTAATGTTTCTGTCTAAGTCAGAACGAGAATCCATCAAGGAGTATGCTAAGCAAAACAATTTCTTTGCTCACAAATATCAAGGCGCAGAAACCATTATGCGCTATGGATTTATTCAGGATTTATTGAATAAAGTAATCCTTCGATCTTCTAATGAAGGATGGAAAAAAATTTCATACGGCATCGACAAGGTACTGACACACAAAGTGTGGGGTTATGTGATTTTCTTTTTGATTCTATTCCTGATCTTTCAATCGATTTTTGCGTGGGCGCAAATTCCAATGGATTTTATCGACACCACTTTTGCTCAACTGAGTCACAAGCTGGACGGGATATTTCCTGAGGGGCCTTTCTTCGAATTGGTATCGCATGGCATAGTTCCTGGAATTGGTGGGATTGTAATTTTCATTCCGCAGATTGCTATTCTTTTTGCGTTCATTTCCATTCTTGAAGAAACAGGCTACATGGCGCGTGTTGTTTTTTTGATGGACAAGATTATGCGCAAGTTTGGATTGAACGGAAAGAGTGTTGTGCCACTCATGTCAGGTTGGGCATGTGCTATTCCAGCGATCATGGCTACACGCACTATTGAAAATTGGAAGGATCGCCTCATCACCATTTTTGTAACGCCGTTGATGAGTTGCTCAGCTCGTCTTCCTGTGTATACGATCCTTGTCGCTCTTATAATTCCTGATTACAAAGTGTTGGGTTTTTTTAATTATCAGGGATTGGTTTTAATGGGGCTTTACTTATTAGGATTCTTAGCTGCAATTTTCTCTGCTTTCGCGATGAAGTTTTTAATAAAAGTAAAAGAGCGAAGCTACCTGATCATGGAATTACCAACCTACAAGATGCCAAAATGGAGTAACGTAGGATTTCAAATCATTGAAAAAACAAAAGCATTTGTGTTTGAAGCAGGCAAAACAATTCTGGCAATTTCAATCATCCTTTATATTCTTGCCAGCTATGGTCCAATTGATGTGATGAATGCGGCCAAAGAAACAGTTCGGAAAGAGGCATCATCTCAAAACTTAAGTGAGCAAGAAATCTCAGACAAAGTTGCTGCCTACAAACTGGAACATTCTTATGCAGGAAGACTAGGCAAAATATTAGAACCCATTATCAAACCACTAGGTTACGACTGGAAAATCGGAATAGCTCTAGTCACTTCATTTGCGGCGCGCGAAGTATTTGTTGGTACTGTTGCTACCATCTACAGTATCGGTAGCACCGACGATACAGCTACGATAAAGCAGCGATTAAAATCGGAAGTTGATCCTGAAACGGGTAAGCCCCGCTACTCCCTTGCAGTAGGTTTGTCTTTACTAGTTTTCTACACATTTGCTATGCAGTGTATGAGTACGCTGGCTGTAGTAAAACGAGAGACAAAAGGTTGGAAATGGCCACTCCTTCAATTGGGCTACATGACTGCTTTGGCTTATCTCTCTGCTTTTGCGATCTATCAATTTTTAAAGTAATTCCTTTTACCCAGCCATTTATCATTTAGACGCAATTCATTTACCTTTAGGTGAAACTGTCTATTATGGCCACTGATAAAAGCTTCCATCTAGGGTTGCTCTATCTCACTCATTTACTTATCAATGCTGATGGCATTGTCAACGAGGAGGAACAGAGAGCTCTCCAAAAATTAAGGGAAAAAGAAAAAATTCCACCAGACGTCTTCAAAGAATTTCTTGAAGATGTCAAAACAAAGACTACTAAAACTATTTACAACGATGGCGTAGCTTTGCTAAACGAATGTGATGACAGCAAAAAATTAAATGCACTTGCACATATGTATAAGCTAACGGAAATAGATGGTAGTGTGCATGTAAAGGAAGTTCGTTTGCTGCTGTACTCTATTAAAATGGCCGCGGTCGAATTCAATGATGTTGTAATAGCCGCAAATAAAATACGTTATTAAATTGTCTTGAATGAGTCAAAAATTTTATCAGCAATACAAAGTAGGAATTTTAGGAGGAGGGCAACTTGGCCGGATGCTGATTCAATCAGGAATAGACTGGAACATTACTTTTTCTGTACTTGATCCGGATCCTTCAGCACCCTGTCAAACTCTTTGTGAGTTTAAAGTGGGGAAACTTACCGACTACAAAACAGTTATCGAATTTGGAGAGTCGTGCGACTTAATCACGATTGAAATCGAAAATGTAAATGTAGAGGCACTTAAAGAATTGAGACGGAAGGGGAAAAAGATTTTTCCACAACCTGAAATCATCGAGTTGGTTCAGGATAAAAGAACTCAAAAAAATTTCTATAAAAACAACAATATTCCAACAGCTGATTTTTTGCTAGTCGAAAACAAGAAGGAAGTTTTTGATCAAAAATCATTTTTACCTGCAGTTAATAAACTGGGAAGAGAAGGATATGATGGTCGAGGCGTTCAAGTATTAAGAACCGCGAGTGATTTAGAAAAAGCTTTCGATGCTCCTGGCCTGTTAGAGAAACTAATTGATTTTGAAACAGAGATATCGGTGATTGTTGCACGAAATGAAAATGGCGACACCAAAACTTTTCCTTCTGTAGAAATGGTTTTTCACCCGGAAGCCAATTTAGTGGAATATCTTTTTTCGCCCGCATCGATTAAAGATCCAATTGCTAAAGAAGCAGAACGAGTAGCCAAAAAAATTATCACAGATTTGAATATGGTTGGGCTGCTGGCTGTTGAGATGTTCGTGACTAAAGATCAAAAAGTTTTAGTTAATGAGATCGCCCCACGACCTCATAATAGCGGGCATCAGACGATTGAAGCCAATGTCACTTCACAATATCAGCAGCATCTCCGAGCGATTTTGAATTTACCGCTAGGTGATACATCGGTTGTGCAGCCAAGTGCCATGGTTAATTTATTAGGTGAAGAAGGATTTTCCGGGCAGGCCAAATACAATGGACTTGAGGAAGTTCTAAAACTGAATGGAGCTTATGTGCATTTGTATGGAAAGAAACTGACAAAACCTTTTCGTAAAATGGGTCATGTGACAATTGTAGATAGCGATGTTACGAATTTGAAAAAGAAAGCCAACTTTGTAAAGGAAACATTGAAAATAACGGCATGAGCAAACCAATCATCGGCATTATCATGGGCAGCCAGTCCGATTTAAAAGTAATGAAGGAGGCAGCTGAATTTTTAGATGAATTGAAAATTCCATTTGAACTGACTGTAGTTTCTGCTCATCGCACCCCTAAAAGAATGGTGGATTATGCTTCAGCAGCTCAAGGCCGTGGGTTGAAAGTAATTATTGCTGGAGCTGGTGGCGCTGCCCATTTGCCTGGCATGGTCGCGTCTCTGACAACATTACCCGTTATTGGAGTACCCATCAAATCATCTAATTCTATGGATGGTTGGGATTCGGTTCTCTCTATTTTGCAGATGCCATCAGGGGTGCCAGTAGCAACCGTGGCACTCAATGGGGCGAAGAATGCGGGTATCTTGGCAGCCCAGATTGTCGGCACAAATGATAAGACGGTATCGAAAAAGCTAACCAACTTTAAGTCCCAGCTTCAGAAAAAAGTAGAGGAGTCTTTTAAAGAAATTGAAGGTAAGGGCTGGCGCAAAATTGGCTCATAATCATTGTCTTTGCCGATACCACTGTTTTATTCCCAAGAAAAATTTGTAACTTCTCGACCATTTTCAATTCATGAAGCCTGCAGAAAAAGGATGGTTAGGAGAATATCTGGAGTTTCGAAAGGACCTGCTTAAAGATTTAAGCTCAGGGACTAAGAATGCTGCACACCCAGAACATTCGTTGTATAGAGTGATTCAACCCACTGGGCTCATGTATGGTCAATCCATAGATACGGCCGGGCATAACGGAACAGATTCATGGACTTCTAAAGATCGAATGAAGATATTGTTGGCCGAAAGTCTAATCAGCAGTTCGCTTTTATTTCATGATAAGCCAATAAAAAACGCAGACGAGCTCTCCGATGCGATTATGAAAACACTGGAGAATATCGGGAATTTTTATAACCACGTTTTTCCCGAACTGGCAACACCAACGAAAACGCTGTTCGGCAGAAAAAAAACACCTTTAGAGCTCGCTGAAAAGATTTTGGACAAAAGAATCGCTTATTCTGTTGAAGAAGGCGGGAATTTTTGGGTGAAGTTTTTCCATAACAGCCTGCTCTTCCTTGATATATTTATTTTTGGCCAGTGGATTCACACTAATGCAGATCGAATTGTAGCAGACTTCTTTAAGTATGAGAGAGAAGAGCTGCGATTTTCGGTGGTGAAAGTAATGGCCATGGCTGCGCATTCCAATACCACGATAGAACCTGAGGAGAGAAAACTTTTGGAGTACTTTCTTCAAAGCACCGGATTGCCTAGTGATCGCAAAAAAGAAGCAGCTAAAATTTTTGAAGAGGGAATTGATATAGAAGAAATAAATCTGCCTACCAATAACTCCTGGATTTTAAAGAAATACTTTTTAGAAATCGCAATCCTTACAATCTGGTCAGATAAAAAAGTGGAGGATAATGAACAGGAGTTTTTAAAGAGAATGTGCTCCTATATGGACTTCAACGAGGATGATTTGGAAAATAGTATGATGGCCATTGAAGGATTTGTATTAGAGCATTGGAACGAGCTTGATTATTTGCAGAACAAGCAAAACTATAAACAAGTAAGTGATCAGTTTGTAAAACGACTTTCCAAAATAACCGCCAGCAACAAGAATCGTTTACTAAAAGAAGTTCAGGATAGCGAGGAATTGATGTCTCTTCTTAAAGGAGCCAAGGCCGATGTGCTCACCGAGTCGGAGAAGGAACGAATGCATACACTTTTGATTGCCGCATTAAAAACGATTCCCACATTTGTTATTGTGTCTTTACCCCAGCGCTTTCTCACCTTACCGATGTTGCTGAAAATTTTGCCTAGTAATTTTTTTGCTGAGGTAGATGCCTCCTCTAATTAGTCATTTTTAGATGTCTCTTCTGCGTTAGCTCGTGGGATAACCACAGAAAAAATAATTGACAAGGTGAGCGTGACGATAATTACCGTAAAGGATAATGTTGGTGGGATTTCGTAAGGAACAATCTCAAGTAACATCTTAGCGCCGATAAAAAAGAGAATGATCGACAACCCTTTTTGAAGCAGGTAGAACTTGTCGATAATGCCGGCCAGCAAAAAGAACATCGCCCTCAATCCCATTACCGCAAAAATATTTGAAGTGTAAATCAAAAACTCATTTTGTGTGATAGCAAAAGCTGCCGGAATAGAGTCAACTGCGAAAATCAAATCGGTAGTTTCTACCAGTACCATAACTAAAAACAGCGGAGTGAACATCCACTTTCCGGATTGTCGAACGAGAAATTGATCCTCCTTTTCATCCTTGGTAATAGGCAAATATTTCCTGCATAACCTAAGAATAGGATTTTGCTCGGGGTCAATTTTATCGTCACTGTCTTCGAAATAAATCTTTATGCCCGAATAGATAAGAAACACTCCGCAGATATAAAGTATCCAATGCCATTCACTCACGGCAATGGCTCCTAAGAAAATAAACACGCCACGGAAAACAACAGCTCCTAAAATTCCCCAAAATAAGATTTTGTGATAGTACTCTTCTTTAATGGAGAAGTACTTCAGGATTAGAAGAATAACAAAAATGTTATCTACGGAAAGGGCATACTCAGTAAGATAGGCAGAGAAAAATTCGATCGAAGCATCAAAACCACCCTCGTCAAAATGATAAACCAAATACCCAAAGATTGAACTGACAAAGACCCAGAAAACAGATTGATAAAGGGCGGATTTTGTTGATATCTTTTTAGCCGACTTATTGAAAAAACCCAAGTCGATTACAAGAAAAACAAAGATAACCGTCGCAAATACTCCAAAGAGGATTGTTTCAGTCTGGCTATGGTTCCTAAACAACGAAAAAAGGAGTATTCCCATGAATCAGGAGAGGTTCAAATTTGTTTAAAATCGGGTTTGAAAGACGCAAATAAACATCAAAGCTACAAATAATATTTATTAGCAAAACTTGCCGATGCTTAATGCCAATTTTAGGAGAAATGAAACCAAAACTTTACGATTTAGTTTGAGAATTTAACTTTATAAAGAGGTTATTTGATGGAAAGAATCACTTGTTTTTTGGGGATTCTGATCCCCAGAGCTTGGGTAAACTCCAATGAACCATCAGGTCGTTCGGTAAATAAGGGTTTAGTATAGATCAAGCTATCGGTACCCATTTTTTGAAGATCATCACCAACACCTGACAAGTCAGATCCGGAGGTGTAGGCTTCGATAATTTTTCTTTCCACGCCACGAAGGAATGCATCCTTGGGATGCATAGAAACAATTTGAACGTTAAACGTCTCTCCCAGAGAATCTAGGAAATTCCTGTTAGCAAGTGATTTGTCTCTTACCTCAATGGTATGAGCTATCAATCGCCCGTAATTGAGTGCTGCTTCGGTAAGTTCTACTTCAGAAATCTTCTTGATGGATTTGGCCTCCATGTTCGCGCGAATTTTTTTCCGCTGTTCGCTAGAAAGAGATCCACCACAAGAACAAAGAATTAAAAAAGAAAATATCACAAACAATCGCATACCTAAATCAAAAGTAAATCTTCTCTACGGAATCATCACAAAAGTTAAATTTTTTCTTTTTGAAATAAGATTGAGACCGATTGCAAATTTTTTTATCAAAGCTCCTCTCACGCATTGGATTTCATTCTATTAATACCCTGATACCGATTGCACAATTCAATTATGAAATCTTTGGAGCGAGCCAGAGAAACGCAGACGAAAAAAGAAAAATGAAATAGAAAAGGAAGAGAGATACAGGCTTTTGTTCAGATAGATTCTTGACATTGCTAACCGGAATTTTTTGTGAAAGCTTATTATCCATCATTTGATTTGCGACTTTTAATGCTCTCCACTCACTGGTATCTGAAACAAAATAATTGAGTTGTGTTGAGTCTTGTGCGATGTGCAAACGATGCCAACCGGGTTTTCCTGCCCAGCTTCTCCCTGTCCAATAATCTTCAACCGATGCATTTTCCTTCATAGAAATCTGAATGGAATCCGAATACAAAGCTGGCTGAAGTCCAGAAGAGATTGCTGAAATGTCAATCGGTTCATTAGAATAATAAGGAAATGGCATTGTTAATTTTAATTTGAAATTAGATTCTTCCGCTCGTGCTGTGTTGCTAATTAAAGTAGTCCAAAGCGAAGAATAGTCGCGCACATTTCCTTGCATCCCAAGACGATAAGTCTCTTGAATGAACTGAACCCCAATTTTTCCCTCTCCTGAAAAAGAATAACCAGAAAGAACGCGACTCTTATTTTTCGTAGCAGCAATTACAGACACGTCATTTTGCCACTCGAGAGACGAGACTGGCAGAACATAATCGTGCGATGAAGATAAATGAATATGAACCGTGTCTTTTGAATCGGCTTTTGCTTTTATATGAAGGAATTCGTTTACTGCCTTATCCTTTGCATCACCTATGAAGAAAATTACACCGAGCCCATTTCTTATCGACTTGCTTAGATCACTTTTTTCATATGAACTAAGAGCTGCATACGACTTTTGATCGATAAACAACAGATCAAATGAACTTAACAGGTTGGAACGGAGCCCATCGATTTGCATCCTTGGAGCATTGGAATACTCATAGTCGAAATTGCTTTTGGATGTTTGATATCGAAGAATTACTTCATGGTTCTTTTCTGAAAGAAAATTTTTTAAGAATCGGACTTCGGCGGTAGGAAATTTTTGAATGAATAAAATGCGAAGATGCCTTTCGGGTAGGACTTCAATGGGCAATTGCTCTGTAGACGTCGAACTGGCTTCTGCAACAAGAGAATAAATGAATTTTCCAGATTGCTTTGGCGCGAAAGTCAAGGAAAAGGAAATCTCTCCTTTCCCCAATGTCACCGAATCTTCGACACCGCCAGGCCCGACTAGTTTTAATTTTGTTTTTTCCTTGCCATTGAATGTGCCCTGGATTTGTCTTTGATCATTTACATAAATGTCGTTTGGGATGATCAGTTTTATAACTCCTCTCGGTAGTGGTGCCGGAGTAAATTGAAATGCTTTGATATGAATTAATTCAAGTGCATGGCTTGGAAGCCCTTGACCGATAATAAATGAAATGTTCTCTTCGCTTAAATCATACCATGATTTTAAAATTGAGGAATTAGGATAAGGAACCGCTTCGATTGTTCTTATAATTTTTAATTCGGGATTTTTTTGAACGATGCTGTCCACTTTAGTTGATTGATAACTTTTCGTGAGCAAAATGGTTGCTTCGGATTTTATTTCATTTTGATAAGACGGACGCAGAAGTAC
>DASYTA010000717.1:0-3053 GCA_036002745.1 Cyclobacteriaceae bacterium
CGAAAAATTATTCTTTGAAGGATTTGGCAGTGCACATCCTATTCAGAGAAACGACAGTGAGGCGGGTAGAGCCAAGAACAGACGTGTTGAAATTCTGATTAGTAATCCAAAGAAAAAGTGAGCACCTCACTCCCACTTGAATACGCGAACAGCAACCACATAAACTATCACGAGCCAAACGCTCATACCGATCAAGTCAACGGGAAGCTGTACGAGACTCATTCCTTCATTGGCAATTTTACGAAGGCTGTGACTGACATACGTAAGTGGAAAATAGTCTGTGATAGTTTTAAGCCATGTAGGAAATCCATCACGAGGAAAAAATATTCCTGATAACAGCAGCATCGGCAGTTGAATAAGGTTTGCCACAGGCGCTACTTGCGTTTCGTCTTTGGCCCACCCTGCAATGGCAAATCCGAAACCCAAAAAAATGAGAATGGCGACAATGCATACAAAAGCAAAACTGAAGTAACTGCCCACCATATGAAACCCAAAAAAATAAGTACCTAAAGTAACTAAGATGAGTGCGTTGGCAAGCGTTATCAGCATACGCACAAAGGCTTGAGCAAAAACAAAGTAAATAGGGTGAACAGGCGTAGCTTGCAGTCTGCGTAGTGCTCCACTTGACTTCATCGCCACAAAACCAAAAGCAACCCCAAAAATCCCGAGCTGCATAATCGTCATCGATAAAATGCCTGGAAGAATAAAATCAAAGTAACCCAAGTTGTTGGTGGTAACACCTTCGCTCTTCACATCGAGTGTTGATGGCGAATGTGTTAGTTGCCGGTCGAGGTTAGAAACAATTTCTACAATAGCAAGGTTAGCAATCTGCCCGCTTTGTGGTTTTGCTTTGTTAAATCGTGTTTGTATGGTACTTGCTACAAGTTTGTCACTTTCCATCGCACCAAAATTCTCGGGCACGATAACTTGCAGATCAAGATTTCCTTTACCTAATTCAGATGCAGCTTCCTCTTCCGTAATATCTTTAATATTAAATGCTTTAACACCTTTCAACTTCTCGACAAACTGTTTGGACACTTCTCCAGTTGAGTGATTCGTCAATCCAATTTGAATCGATGTGCCTCGGCCTCTAGAAAGAAAACCAAAGATGGATAGCAACGCAATAGGAATAAGTAGAGAGAAAACAATAGCGCCTTTGTTACGATAGTACATCTTCAACGAGGCCTTAGTCAATGCAAGTAGAGAGCGTGTATTTTGATTCATAAATTAGTCGCGAAGAGTTTTTCCTGTGAGGTCAATAAATACATCATCTAATGTAGCTGGCGGCACTTCGGTATGAGCTTTAAAACCTCTACCGAGTAATTGCCTGATCAGCTGGTCCGGTGAATCGAGGGCTACAATTTTTCCATCATCCATAATGGCAACACGGTCGCAAAGAAATTTCGCTTCCTCCATATAGTGTGTGGTGATGATCACCGTTGTGCCGCGGCTTTTAATTTGATTAATCAAGTCCCAGAGATTTCTACGCGCTTGCGGGTCGAGTCCTGTTGTGGGTTCATCCAGAAACACAATTACTGGGTGATTGACTAATGTTGTTGCAATTGAGAAACGTTGCTTCTGGCCACCCGAAAGATTCTTTACTAAAAAATGAGCTTTATCTTTTAATCCGACGTCAGCGAGAAGATCGAGCGAATTGATTGTTGATCCGTATAAGTCGGCAAACATTTCGAGCAGTTCGGTAAGTTTTAGGTTCTGAAAAAAAGCAGAAGACTGAAGTTGAATGCCAATGCGCTGCTTGACGAGGTAAGGTTGCTCTGCAGTTTTAATGCCATCCAAAATAACATCTCCGGATGTAATCGGGCGAAGGCCTTCAATCATCTCAAGCGTGGTCGTTTTCCCCGCTCCGTTAGGTCCAAGGATTCCAAATACTTCTCCTTTGTTCACTGAAAAAGAAATTCCTTTTACAGCATGGACATTATTGTCGTATGTCTTGGTAAGATTAACTACTTCTAATATGGCTGACATCGTAAAAATTGATTGAAATCAAATTTAATAAAAAGTTTGTCAGTCTGAGCTTGTTGAAGACTGACTGAGAAATTAAAAATTGCCAATTCTATTCAAAATCATCCTCTGACAAGCCCAGTGTGACAATTAAAAAAATTATTTTTGCCTTTATGGATTTCTTTCTAACGAATAACACGTGACTCATTACTACAACAGTTTTAGTCCTGAAATATTAACCGGTTCTGATTTAGATAAACTTCTCGCATTGGGTTGGTATCGCATGCATCAAACTATTTTCACCACTTCACATGTAGGTTTGGAAGAAGTGCATCGTGTTCATTGGCTACGCTATTCGCTTAATGAAATTCAAAGTCATACATCGCATCGCAAAATTTACAAACGTAATGCGCACCTACACTTTACAATTGAAGATTTTAGTGCTATTCGTTCCGATCATGCTGAGCTCCATCAGAGATATTACGAATCAATTGAATTTGAAGGCGCGATGAGTATTGAGGAGTGTCTTTTCGGGGAGGAGAGCACATTTAAAAATATCTACAACACCAGGTGCATTTCGATATTTGAAGGCGATCAACTCATAGCCGGAGGTTACTTTGATTTAGGAGACCATGCAGCTGCCTCTATTCTCCATTTCTTTGACCCGCTATATAAAAGAAATAGTTTAGGCAAATTACTTATACTCCTCACTATCGACTATTTAAAATCAAAAGAATATAAATTTTATTACCCTGGGTATGTAGTACAGGGGAATCCTAAAATGAATTACAAACTCTTTCTCGGAAAAGAGGCAGCACAATACTTTGATCCTGAAACTGTAACCTGGAAACATTTTCAAGAGAGTATTTTGACTAATTAATGTAGTGCACTGGGCCTCACATCATTATGGTATTGATGAAGAATCCATTTCCAGCTAGGTTTATATGAACATCTTATTGAAAGTTTAAAACATTCTTATCTATGGGAAATGTTGCAACACCAATCGATGAGTGGTCTGTAAAAGATCTTGAAGATAACTCCTCACTGAAAATCTTAGTGGAGCGTTGCAGCGAATTAGGAAACAATGCCAG
>DASYTA010000718.1:0-5274 GCA_036002745.1 Cyclobacteriaceae bacterium
GATTGTCGCGGTTAATATTTGTTTCCACATTGATGACTTCATTGTCTTGCAGATGTTTTTCAATTTCTTTCTGGACGATAAAGAGTGCATTAGCCATATCCACTTCAAGTGGGCTGGGGTTGTAGGATGATGTCTTCATCGTAGGTCGTTGTCAGTTAATATCGATTAGGGAAAATTACCAACGGATCAGCGCAGATGCCCACGTAAATCCGCTGCCAAATGCGGCTAAACAAATTACGTCATTTTCTTTGATTCTTCCTTCTTTCCATGCTTCGCTCAATGCAATAGGAATGGAAGCCGCAGTCGTGTTGCCGTAGCGCATGATGTTATTGTAAACCTGGTCATCTCGCAACGCGAGTTTTTGCTGGATGAATTGGCTGATTCGTAAATTAGCTTGATGTGGCACAAGCAGGTTGATATCTTCTTTCTTAAGGTTATTTTTTTCTAAGGCTTCGTTGATCACTTCGATAAAACGAACCACCGCGTGCTTGAAAACCTGGCTTCCATTCATTACCACCTTAAACGAAGTGGTATCCAAAATCTGTTCTGGCTGTCGTTCGGCATGAGGCCTACTGCTACCTGGATCTTTCAAGTAAAGTTCTTCTGCAAAATTTCCATCGGAGTGAAGATGCGTGGAAAGGACACCCGGTTTATCAGATCGCTGCACGATCGCTGCACCTGCACCGTCACCAAAAATGACGGCTGTATTGCGGCCGCGAGTAGTAATGTCAAGCGCAGTGGATTGAATTTCGGCACCCACCACCAAAATTGTTTTATACATTCCTGACTTGATGAATTGGTCAGCAACGGAGAGCGCATAAATAAAACCTGAACAGGCATTACGAATATCAAGCGCACCAATTCGGCCGTCTAATCCTAATTCGCGCTGCAACAAAACACCCGATCCAGGGAAAAAATAATCGGGTGTGATGGTAGCAAAAACAATGAAGTCAATATCTTTTTCGGTTAGGTTGGCATTCTTCAATGCAATTCTTGTGGCTTTGGCAGCCATGTTTGCCACTGTATCTACTTTGGGATCCATCCATCTTCGTTCGTTAATCCCCGTGCGTTCAATTATCCATTCATTATTGGTGTCCATTAATGTAGACAGATACTCGTTGGTAATTACTGTGTCGGGCACGTGATGACCCAAACCAACAATTTTTGAAGAATGCATTTTTGTTTTTTTAAAGGCCTCGAAGTTAAGGAAATGTTATCGAATGCCAGATAGCTAAGAATTAAAAACCAAAGGTAAAGGTCATTTTCCAGAAGAGGTTGTTGGAGGGCTGAGCGAACTGATAAGGGCCATATCGGTAAAAAGCCGCGCCACCAAATCCCCAATAGGCAACATTAAAATATTTAGCGCGAAGAATATTATTTAACCCAATACCTGACTCAACAAAACCTTTACTAAAATCTTGCAGTACTAGCCCGACATGAGCATCCTTATTTTCCAACTGACCAATGCCCATGTTTTGGTATAGCAGAAGTTCGGGCTTTGAATACCATTTATTCACCAAGATGTTTCCAACATTATGAGTAAGAAAGACTGACGCATATTTTGAAGAGGTAAATTCGTAGAGGCCCATTGTTTGAAAATAATTATCTACGAGTACTGTAGTGGCATTTGTGCCGCGACCGTTGTACAATTTTCCATAGGGTGCAAGACCATTGACCCAACCCGATGTAAAAAATAAATTAGTCTTGCCACCATATCGATGCTTGATTTGGTGCTTCGCTGTAAAATCAAAAAGTGTATAATTAAAATCCTTTGCTTCGAAGGCCGGGATAGCCTGAATGACTGAGAATGTGAAAACTGGAAAGCGCGTACCATTGAGAATTTTTTTTCCCCGAAGGATCATATAATTTTCTTTGTACACGTATCTGAATGTCAACCCCGTTTCAGTAATTAAAAAACGGTTGGTTAATTCATTATTTAAGATCAGTTGATAATTATAAGTGGGCTGAATTTCATTTCGTACAATGAAAATTGAAGTGTGTACATCCGGTAAAATTCGGTAACCAATTTCTCCTTTATAAAATTCAATTTTGTCGTATAGGTAACCGTTCCAGTTTCGAAAGCTTTCGTTCCCTACAAATTGCCCATCGCGATGAATATGTGACGATCCTGTTTCATAAATATCTTTCACATACGAAAACCGCAGAAAAAAATCTCGATTGAGATTAAAATTGAATTTCATCTCGCCACCATATTTCCATTGTTCGTCACGGAACCCATAACCTGCATAGCCGCCCAGTCGTAACCATTTTGAAAAGCGGTTGCTGGTATAAATTCCTGCTCCCAATCTGAGAGATTCGTATCGATTAAACTTTATCAGCTTATCCAAATCCATTTCCAGAGGTCCGAGAGGAATGGTTTGTGCTATCATCGCTTCAATCACCCCATCGATCCAGCCCAACTTTCGCATCATAGAATCCACCAGTGTGTAGGTGCGTGCTTCTCTTTTATCCAGGAGATTATTGCGGTAGCGATCAAGGATCAATTTGTTCTCATCTGCTTTTGGTAAAGTAAGTTCGGTTGTGATATCGCCAAAAGAAGATTTCTTTAATGCAGGATTTATTTTTATTTCTTTGAGGAAGCTGCGATGCTGAGCGATCATGTGCCGACCGGCGAATTTATAATCATGAAAATCCAGGTCGGTATTGAGTTGTATAGGAAACCAGTGCTGATCAATCTTCTCATAATTTTGCTGAATGCGAATGTCAGTGAGCATCGTTGCATCCGCTGAAGATGCAATAATGTTTTTTATAGCATAACCATCAGTGCAAATCGAGACAACACCCTTCAATCCATTGAATAAGCTGCCTGACTTGGGTTGAAATTGAATTACATAGACGGTGTCTTGACCGAGATAGGTAGTGTCTTTTAAGACAAAATCATACCGACTAAATGTTCCTTTGCTCACCGGATTGATAAAATCTTTTCCGAGCAATGAAATATTATCCTTGTAAAATGAAAACGGCTGGTATGCGGTAGCTACGTTGGTGAAGATGGGACTTTTATAACCGGATACTTTCAGCGCCAAAAGTTTTTCTTTCTGCTTGTCGGGATTGATCACTTCCTTTTCGGTGATGGATTCACTCAAAAAAAAATGAGTAGTATTCACGAGGCTATCGAACAACAATAATTGTTTTTGTTTCTTCTTTAGTTTTACCGTGTCAGGACGAGATTTTAAGGCATTAATAATTGAGTCTACTCGCTTAGATGACCCGCTCATCGTCACCAAGAACTTATTGTACGAGATGTATTGGTACGATGTTAAGTTCGATGGATCGTTGTCTTTTCTATGATCGACTGCTTTTCTAATAATAGCAAATGCAGGATTTTCTAATCGCGAAGCGACAATCCCTACCTCTTGAAGGTGGGTCGCTGATGGTTGGAGAAGAATTTCAACGTACGATTGAAAGTAGGAGAGTGGTAAGATCTGTTTTTGATAGCTGACGTGCGAAATGTAAATGCTACCTGTGTAGTCGGATGGAATAGTAAGTGTAAAATTTCCTTCGATCTCTGTAGTGGTTCCCGTTCGTCCATCTTCCAATGAAAGATTAGCAAAGGCGATGGGTTGCCTTGTAAGGCTGTCTATAAGTTTTCCTTGAATGATGTGTTGTCCTTTTGTCCCAGAAACGAAAAGCAAAAGTGAAATTGTGACTAAGTAAAGACGAAAAGGAACAGTGGACTTCATCTTTGATTTACTTTAATCATCCAAAGGATTTAGTCACTTACGGAAATTATTTAGAATAGTTTCTGAAGTAGATACATTGAAAAGCCATCAATATAACTCATTAACGATTTTAGGAATAAAGAAAAGAGGATAAATAAGCAAAAATAGATTTGGCGCCCACCATGTAAGGTCAAATTCGCGTGATAATGTCCAGTATGAAACAGCCTGCAAACCTGACACACTTGTCAGTAGTAATGAAATCAACGATATAGGCTTCCATTTATTATTTCCCCGTTTATAAAGGTAGATACTCGAGAGACCCGTTATGGAAACAAGAATGTCTAAAGGAAAGAAAGACCAGTTCCAGTTAACTAAAATGCGATTGGTGTAATCATTGTATAGATATTCATCAGGGATGAGATGAAAAGCTGTGATGACCCAGTAAGCAAGGAAGCCCAAATCTACAACTAGAAAAAAGTACTTGAGCGATCTCATTTATCCCTTAAAGCACGATGTTCACAATTCTACCAGGAACAATGATTACTTTCTTTGGAGCTTTTCCTTCGGTCCACTTTTGCACGGCTTCCGATGCCATCACTATTTTCTCCATATCGCTTACAGGCATATCAAGAGCAAAATTCATTTTGGCGCGAACTTTCCCGTTGATAGAAATGGGATATTCAAAATCATTTTCTTTCAAATACGACTCGTTGAAGACCGGGTAGCTTGCATTGAGAATCGAATCTTTATGACCGAGTTTCTCCCAAAGCTCTTCAGTGATGTGCGGTGCATAGGATGCGAGCACTATTGTAAGCGGCTCAAGAATGGTTCGTTTGTTACATTTCAATGACGACAACTCATTGGCACAAATCATGAATTCACTCACTGAAGTGTTGAATGAAAAATGTTCGACATCGTATTCTACTTTCTTAATCACTTTATGCAACGCTTTCAACTCTTCTTTAGAGGGTTCGGCATCTGAAAGATTCAAGTTGCCTTGATTATCGTGAAACAAATTCCAGTAACGTCTCAAGAATTTATACACACCATCAATGCCACTTGTGCTCCAAGGTTTGGATTGCTCTAATGGACCTAAAAACATTTCATAAAGACGCAACGTGTCCGCACCATATTTATCAATGATATCGTCTGGGTTGACTACGTTGAAATAAGACTTGCTAATTTTTTCGTTCGCTGATCCGCAAATGTATTTGCCATCTTCCAGAATAAATTCAGCGTTTGCAAAATCCGGTTTCCATTTTTTGAACGCTTCTGTGTCAAGCTCAAGATCATTTACAATATTAACATTGACGTGAAGCGAGTCGGTTTCGTATTTGTCCTTCAAGCCAAAGGATACAAATTTATTTGTCTCTCGGATGCGATAAACGAACCTCGAACTGCCAGTAATCATTCCCTGGTTGATCAGCTTCTTAAACGGTTCATCAAAATTCAGAAATCCTAAGTCATGCAAAATTTTGGTCCACAATCTTGAGTAGAGTAGGTGAGCTACAGCGTGCTCTGCACCGCCAATGTACACGTCCACCTGGTTCCAATAATCAAGTGCTTTTTTGCTGGCAAATTCTTTGTCGTT
>DASYTA010000719.1:0-2501 GCA_036002745.1 Cyclobacteriaceae bacterium
AAAGTGTTACTGTTGGAAAAATATTTGGAAAAGTATTTGAACATTATAGCGAACGACGGTTTCACTGAAAAGATTTACATCTTCGATTTGTTTTGTGGAGAGGGAATTTATGAAAATGAAGGCGAAGGCAGCCCAATTGCAATTTTAAACACTTTGAAGTCTTTACATTTTGTCAATAAAGCTAAAAACAAAAGAACTCCAAAAGTTGATTTGTATTTTAATGATAAGGATGAATTTAAAATTGACAAACTTAAAAACATCATAGAATTAAAAAAACTTCACTACGGTGACTTTGGCAAATTGATTTTCAGATCAAAGGACTATAAGGAAATCGTAGATGACCTCGCAAGGTTTATTCAAAACTTGAAAAAGGAGAAGGCTTTTGTGTTTATCGACCCTTATGGGTATAAAGAAATTAGAGCTAGCGAAATCAAAAAATTATTGCAGTCTAGAAAATCAGAAGTGTTGCTTTTTTTGCCAACTCAATTTATGTATCGATTTGACGAAAAGGGGACGCCCGAGGCTCTAATTAAAATTCTAGATGAAATGGTTAATATCGAAGAGTGGAAATCTAGTAATTCTGTTTATCAATTTATTGATCAGTTCAAAGAGCCCCCTTAAAAACTATCTTGGAAGCGATTATTTCGTGGACACTTTTTCAATTGAAAAGGATTCTTCAACTGTTTTTTGCCTGTTTTTCTTCAGCAGTCATATCAGAGGGTTTGAAAAAATGCTAGAAACAAAATGGCAAAGAGATGAAGACGAAGGAAAAGGATGGAGTTTTGAAAAGACCGGAAATTTGTTTGCTGATCAAAAAACAAATCTTTTGAAGGACAAATTAATCAGTTTAATCTCACAAAATAAAGAGGTGAATAATGGAGAAGTTTATGAGTTTACTTTAAGGAATGGTTTTTTGCCGAAGCACACAGTCGAGATCTGTAACTTACTTCAGGATAGTAGAATTTTGGCAATTGTACCGGTGAAGAATGAAAAGGTTAGAAAGGGGGCTTTCTACGTTAGTTATGATAATTATAAAGAATCTCCGCAAAAAGTTTTATTCAAATTGATATAATATGGCCCAATCCTCCATTGAATGGACCGGAATGACCTGGAATCCAACAACTGGGTGTAATAAAATTTCAGGCGGCTGTAAATATTGCTATGCGGAAGTAATGGCGAGGCGTTTGCAATCGATGGGAATTGAAAAGTATAAGGATGGGTTTGAATTGCGCCTGCATGAAGATTCATTGATGATTCCTTATGAATGGAAAAAACCGAAGGTTGTTTTTGTCAACTCAATGAGTGATCTATTTCATAAAGATGTACCACTCTCTTTTATACAACGCGTTTTTGAAGTCATGAATAAAACCCCGCGGCATACTTATCAAGTTCTTACGAAGAGAGCTGAAAGATTATATGAACTGCACGATAAACTAAACTGGACAACAAATATCTGGATGGGTGTATCAGTGGAAAATGAAAAAGTAAAAGATAGGGTAGATTTTTTGAGAGAAACAAATGCAAAGGTCAAATTTCTTTCTTGCGAGCCTTTAATTGGTCCATTACGAAATCTAAATCTTGAAAAAATTCATTGGGTGATTGTAGGTGGAGAGAGTGGCCGAAGACCAAGACCTATGAAAGAATCCTGGGTTTGGGATATTCGGCAAGAATGTTCTGAACAAGGCGTCGCCTTTTTCTTTAAGCAATGGGGTGGCACTAATAAAAAGAAAGCTGGTCGCCAACTTGGAGGTACGACCTATGATGAAATGCCAATGATCCTTGAGGAAACTTGATTATACCTTTATATAGATCTTCTTTTTGTCCAGCCACCAGCAAACAAACCACATAAATGAAATAATACAAATGGCGTAAGCGAGGGAACCCATTCGAGGGTCACCGGGAATGTGGATGAGCACTCGCTGATAAAGCCAGCTCCAGGGTGTGATGTAAGACATTTTCCCGTCATCATCTAAATGATCCGGAATGCGGATGAGTGCAAGTGTTCTTGGTAAAAAGGCACTGAGGGCAAAGACAAACAATGCATTTTTTCCAAATACATCGAAGAATTTTGTGAACCAGCCCCGCTTATTTTTATATTCGATCAAATAGATCATCGTCGCAATGGTGATCGTGGCAAGTCCTGAAGTATAAATAGTGAATGAACTGGTCCAGATCTTTTTGTTGATCGGGAAAATCTTATCCCACCAATAGCCGGTGAAAAGCATCGCAACACCGGCAACAAATAAACCACTCAACATCTGGTAAGGTCCAAAATTATTTTCGGCCGCCGGAGGTAAATCTCCCCGAACCTTGCTCCTTCTTTGTATAAAATCTCCAACCACGTATCCGAAGATCACTTCAACAATTGATGTTAAGGTGCTCATGATGCCCTCGGGATCAAAAGCAACTCCTTCGCCCTTGTACATGTGCGGTACATGAAGAATTTTTTTATCAATGCCGCTCCCGAACCACCCCTGTAAACTATATGGATCCGAAGGGTT